>NZ_JAHVCI010000056.1:0-27184 GCF_019265565.1 Cellulomonas sp. PS-H5 | reverse complement strand
GCCAGCACGGCGCGCGCGTCGGCGTGCTCGGCGGCGCGCCGCGCGTCGGCCTCGGCGCGCTCGCGCTGCACCCGGGCCGCCTGGGCCTCGGCGGCACGGGCCGCCTCCCGGGCGCCCGCGGCGTAGCCGGCCGCGTACCCGGCGGCGTAGCCCTCGGCGCGCGACGGCTCGGCCGTCGCGACCCCGGCCGCGGAGCCGCCGAACGCCTGGGTGAAGGTGCGGGGCTCAGGAGACATACTCGTCCTCGCCCTCGCGCCGGATCACGATCTGGCCCGACTCCTCGAGGCGGCGGATCGCCTGGACGATGCCCGCACGGGCCTCCTCCACCTGCGAGAGGCGGACCGGGCCGAGCAGCTCGATCTCCTCCTCGAGGTTCTCCCGGGCGCGCTCGGACAGGTTGCGCAGGATCTTGTCCCGCACCTCGGGCGTCGCGCCCTTGAGGGCGACCGACAGCTCGTTGGTCTCGACCTGCCGCAGCACGAGCTGCATGGCGCGGTCCTCGAGCAGCACGATGTCGCCGAAGACGAACATCCGGCTGCGGACCTCGTCGGCCAGCGCCTCGTCGCGGCTCTGCAGCCCCTCGAGGATGAGCTTCTCGGTGGTCGGGTCGGCGCGGTTGATGATCTCGACGAGCGGCTGCACGCCGCCGACGGCGGACAGCTCGTTCGGGGTCAGCACGGTGGACGCCTTGCGCTGCATCGACTCGGCGATGACGGCGACGACGTCCGGGGACGCGCGCTCCATCAGGGCGATGCGGTGCGCGACCTCGGACTGCTGGTCGGACGGCAGGCCGGCCAGGATCGCGGAGGCGTGCTCGGGCCGCAGGTGCGCGAGCACCAGGGCCACGGCCTGCGGGTGCTCGCCGTTCAGCAGCGACAGCACCTGCCGGGCGTCGGCGTGCTGCAGGAACTCGAACGGCTGCCCGGCCATCGAGGTCTGCAGGCGCTCGATCATGCCCGCGGCCTCGTCGCGGCCGAGGGCGCCCTCCAGCAGCTGGGTGGCGTAGCCGAGGCCGCCGTTGACGCTCGGGCCGATGGCCGACGCGGCGTAGAACTCCTCGACGACCTCGTCCGCGACCGTCGCGTCGACGCGCTCCAGCCGCATGATCTCGGCGGTGAGCTCCTCGATCTCGGCGGTCTCGAGCTTGGCCATGACCTTGGCGGCGCGCTCCCGGCCGAGCTGGAGCAGCAGCATGGCGGCCTTCTGGGTGCCGGTCAGCGTGGCGGTCGACATCAGCGCCGCCCGGCGGGGGTCAGCCAGCCGCGCAGGAGGTCCGCGACCTCCTCGGGCTGCTCGTCGGCGAGCGCGGCGATCTCGGCGCGCTTGACCGCGAGGGACTCGGCGACCGGGTCGATCTCGGCGGGCCCCGGCAGGGCCGGCGGGATCTCGGGCAGCTCGTCGAGCTCGGCGGCCGGGTCGGGGCCGTCCATCAGCGGGAGCTCGCCGATGTCCAGCGCCTCGCGCTTGCTGCGCCGCGACCGGCGGGCCAGCACGATCGCGACCACGATCACGACCAGCAGCAGGGCGCCGGCGATCACGGCCTGCCGGAGCAGGTCCGCGCGGCGGTCGGCCTCGGCCTGGGCGTCGGCGGCCGCGAGGGCCTCCGCCGCGGCGTCGGCGCCGGTGGTGTCGAAGGCCATGGCCTGCACCGCGATGGTGTCGCCGCGGGCCGTGTCGATGCCGGCGGCGGCGGTCAGGGTCGCCGTGAGCTGGTTCAGGTCGATGCCGGCCGCGGCGGTCTGGTCGACCAGCACCGCGAGCGACTGCTTCTCGACGGTGCCCGGGGCCACCGTGGTGACCTCGGTGACCTTGTTCACCGCGTTGCTGACGTCCTCGGTGGTGTTCGTGTACGAGCCGGTGCCGTCGCCCTCACCCGTCGGGACGGCGATGTTGTCCGGGCCGAGCACGCCGGTGGCGGTGCCGGAGCCCGAGCCGGTGTACTCCTCGGTCGTCGTGGAGGACACGAGCGGCGGGGTGTTCTCGGTGGCCGAGAACTCCTCCGACGTGCGCTGGGTCTGGTCCTGGTTGAGCGAGGCGGTGACGGTCACGGCGGACTTGCCGGCGCCGACGACCTGGTCCAGCAGCGCCTGCACGGCGCCGGTGACCCGCTGCTCGTAGGCCGAGGTGGCCTCGTCGCCGGTGCCGCCGGTGAGCCCGGTGCCGACCTCGGACAGCACCTTGCCGGTGGAGTCGACGACGGCCACGTCGGTGGCCTTCATGCCCTCGATGCCCGCGGACACCAGGTGCACGATCGCCTCGACCTGGTCGTTGCTCAGCTGGGTGCCGGTCTTCGTGCGCACGAACACCGACGCGGTCGGGTCCTGCTGCTGCGAGACGAACACCGAGTCCTCCGGCAGCGCGAGCTTGACCGTGGCGGCCTCGACGCCGGACATGGCGCCGACCGTCTTGGCGAGCTCGCCCTCCAGGGCGCGGGTGTAGGTGGTCTGCTGCTGGAACTCGCTGGACGTCATCGACATGCCGTCGAGCAGCGAGTAGCCGTCGCCCTCGGCGTTCGCGGGCAGGCCCGCGGCGGCCAGCTTGAGCCGCATCGAGTAGAGCTTGTCCTGCGGCACCATGACCGTGGCGCCGCCGTCGGTCAGCTCGTAGGACACGCCCTCGGCCGACAGCTGGTCGACCACGGCCGACGCGTCGGTGGCGGACAGGCCGGAGAACAGCGGGGCCAGCGTGGGCTTCGAGGCCCACGAGTAGATCGCGAACCCGCCGAGCAGGATCGCGGCGACCGCGATGATCGCGAAGGTCTTCTGCGGGAGCGAGAACTGCTTCACCGCGCCGCTCATGCGGCCGAACAGGGACTTCACCTGGGCGGGCATCAGGCCTGCATCCTCATGATCTCGGTGAACGCGTCGACGGCCTTGTTGCGCACGGCGGCGGTGAGCTCGAGGGCGAGCTTCGCCTCGGACGACGCGATCGTGTAGTCGTGCACGTCGTCGAGGTCGCCGGTGACGGCCTGGACGGCGAGCGCCTGGCTCGTGGACTGGAGCTGCTGGACGTGGTCGACGGCGCCGAGCGCCGCGGCGAACCCGCCGTCGGCCCCGGTGGTCCCGGTCGCGCCGGTGGCCCCGGTCGCGCCGAGGCCCTGCAGGCCGGCGAGGTCCGACAGCTCGGAGAGGGAGGAGGGGCCGGTCACGCCGGACACCCCGCTGACGGGCTGGATGCTCACGAGTTCCGTCCGATCTGCAGCGCCGCCTCGTAGGACGACTTCGCGCGGTCCACGACCGCCGCGTTCGCCTGGTAGCCGCGCTGCGCCATGATCAGCTGCGTCATCTGGGAGGCCATGTCGACCTCGGGGTACCGCACGTAGCCGTCCTCGTCCGCGAGCGGGTTCGTCGGCTCGTAGACCACGCGGCCCTCGGCGGGGCCGAGCGCGATGCCGGACACCTGCGCGCCGCCGCCGTTCGCGGAGGAGATCTCCGACGCCACGACGTACTTGGCCTGGTAGGCGGCCTCCGAGGTGGCGGTCGCGTTGTTCATGTTGGCGAGGTTGTCGCTGACCGCGTCGATCCACTTGCGGTACACGGTCATGCCGGTGCTGGCGATGCCGATCGCCCCGAACGTCGTCATCAGGAGGTCCTCATCGCGGTGCGGACGCCGGAGAACGTGCCGTCCACGGCCTGGGTCGCGAGCTGGTAGCGCAGCTGGGTGTCGACGTTGAGCAGCGTCTCGGAGTCGAGGTTGACGTTGTTGCCGTCCATGCGGGTGGGCTCGAGGGAGCGGGCCGTGGTGGCCGACGCGGCGCCGGTGCCGGCGGAGACCGCGCGGGCCAGGGCGTCCTCGAACTGGACCTTCTTGGCGTGGTAGCCGGGGGTCTGGATGTTCGCGACGTTCTCGGCGATGGCGCGCTGGCGCGCGGCCAGGCCGTCGAGCGCGCTGTTGATCGCGACGTAGCTGACGGAGTCGAACATGCCCATGCAGGGTCACCCTCACCCGAGGTTGGTCCTGGTCGGCCTAGTCCGTGGCCTGCTGCGCGAGCGATCCGTGCTCACGCGTCCCATCGGCGGGGCGCGGGTCGTGCTGAGGCGTGCGCCCGAGAAATGTCGCGGATCACTCGCGCGGCGGACGCGATTCGAACGGCTTGTCCGAATTTGCCGGAGAATGTCCGGCGGCCTTTGTGGGTGCTGGCACCCAGGCCCACGGGCCGGTCTCAGCCCTCGACGTCGAGGTAGGCCGGGGCCGGCGCCGGGCGCGTGCGCAGCCCGTCGGCGGTGCGCAGCCGGCGACGGTGCTCGGCGAGCTGGTCGGCGGTCCGGCGCACGAGGTCGCGCTGCCGCTCGACCAGCGCGGCGGCCCGCGGCGCGAGCGCGACGGGCAGGGGGCCGAGCCCGCGCGGGGTGCGCCACGGCGCGGTGAGGGCGACGTCGGCCTCGACGGGCGCCTCGGCGCTCTGGGCGCCCGCCAGCAGGACCTCGGCGCGCTCGGCCTCGAGCTCCATCTCGGCGAGCGCCGCCACCCAGGCGGCCTCGCGGCCGGCGCGTCCGGGGTCGGGCGCCTCGCGGTCGGCCGCGGGCTGCGCGGAGCGGCCGTCCGCGTCGAGCGCGGTCCCGGCGGAGCTGCGCTCGACGGGCGCGACCGCCGTGTCAGCCGACACCGAGCACCCCGGTGCCGGTCTCGGCCGTGTCGAAGGCGGGAGCGCGGCGCTGCGTCGGGACGTCGTTCGCGACCGTCAGCGCGGCCTCGCGCCAGGCGTCGGCCAGCGGCGCGACCAGGCCGCGGCACGCGGCGGCGCGGTCGGCGTCGCCCGCCATGCTCGCGCCGATCATCTCGGAGAGCAGGAACGTGTAGACCGAGAGCAGCCGGTCGCCGCCCTCCCACTCCGCCACGTTCAGGTTCGCGATGAACTCCGCGACGATCTCCTGCGCGTGCGCGAGCTGCTGGGTCCCCGCGGCGCGGTCGCCCGCGCGCAGCGCGACCTCGGCGCGCTCGAGGTCGAGCAGCAGCCGGTCGTACAGCATGGTGAGGAGCTTCGCCGGTCCCGCGGTCGCGACCGCGTCGGCGAGGAACCGGGTCCGGGCGTCGTACACGGCGGTCCTTCCTGCAGGGGCTCGGGTCAGTCGGAGGAGCCCGAGAGCTGCTTCAGCTGGGTGGTCAGGTAGTCGGACTGGGAGTTCAGGTTCGACAGCTGGACCTCCATCGCCGCGTACATCTGGGTCAGCGAGGCGCGGCGCGCCTCGAGCCGGATGTCCCAGTCGGCGATGCGGTCGGTGAGGTCCTTGACCTCGCTGTCGTAGCTCTGGACCTGCAGGGTCAGCGTGCCCTTGGCGGAGTCGGACGCGACCTCACCGACCTTCTGCAACGAGCCGGCGACGCCCTGCACGGCCTTGGCGACCGCGTCGGGGTCGTTCGTGAGCGCGGTCTGGAAGGCCGTCGCGTCGAACGCGAAGGTGCCGTCCTTGCCGAGCGAGATGCCGATGCCGGCCAGGGAGGTGTTGCTCGCGGAGTTCGACCCGGCCGCGAGCAGCGACTGCTGCAGGGCGCGCACCGTCGCGTTCCCGGAGAACAGGCCGGCGGTGAGGATCGAGGTGCCCTCGTCGTTCGTGCTGGTCTTGCTCGTCGTGTACGACGTGATGTCGCCCAGCACCGCGTTGAGGTTGTTCACCAGCGCCTGCGCGAGCGCGGCGAGCTTGGAGTCGTCCCGGGTCACGTCGACGGTCACCGGGTCGGTCGTCTTGGCCGTCACCGTGACGTTGACGCCGGTGACGAGGTTCTCGAAGACGTTCTTGGACGAGGTCACCTTCTGCTCGGCGCCGGTGCCGGGCCAGAGGACGATCTCGGCGTCGGACGCCTCGCGGATCGCCTTGGACTCCAGGGTCGCGCCGTCGGCCGCGTTGTCCACGGCGACGCTGAAGGTGTTCGCCCTGCCCGTCTCGGTCCCGGTGAGCTGCAGCCGGTACTCCGGCGCGGCGGCGGTGCCGACGTTGAGGGCGGACGCCTTCACGCCCGTGCCCTCGGCGTTGAAGGCGGCGACGATGTCGCCGATGTTGCTGCTCAGCGCCTTGACGGAGACGGTCTCGCCGTCGGCACCGGTGAGCGTGAAGGTCGGGGTGTCCGAGGAGTAGGCCGTCGGCAGCGTGTACAGCGTCGACTGCGACGCCGCGACCGAGTCGACCCGGAACGAGACGCTCGACGGGCGGGCGTCGGAGGTGGTGGTCGCGGTGACCGACTCGGCGGAGGACTTCGCCTTGACGGCCTCCCACGACGACGCGGTGGCCGCGGCCTTCGCGGCCGCCGTCAGGGAGGCGACCTTGGTGTTGAGGGCCTGCAGCGCGGTGGACTGCGACGACAGCGTGCTCTTCTTCTTCGAGAGCAGCGTCTGCTGGTTGGCCTCCAGCGCGATGGTGGAGTCGATCAGGTCTGCCGTGGGGAAGTTGCTGATCAGCCCGGTGCTGAAGGTGATGCCGGCCATCGGGGGGTGTCCTCCTGGTGCGGGGTCCTGCGGGTGCCCCGGGGATCGGGGCCGAGATGCGACGCGGGCGGCGGTGGACGGTGCGTCCACCACCGCCCGCGTCGGTCGTGCTGGTCCTGCTTCACGTGCGCCCTCGGCGGGACGCCGACCCCCGCCCGCTCACCGCGAGGGTGGACGGGCCGGAGCCGGACGGCTCACTGGAGGAGCTGGAGCACGCTCTGCGGGATCGACTTGGCCTGCGCGAGCATCGCCGTGCCGGCCTGCGAGAGGATCTGCGCCCGCGTGAACGAGACCATCTCGGACGCCATGTCGGTGTCGCGGATCCGGCTCTCCGAGGAGGTCAGGTTCTCGACCGCCACGTTGAGGTTGTTGATGGTGTGGTCGAAGCGGTTCTGGACCGCACCGAGCTGCGAACGCACCTTCGACACGTCGGTGATCGCCGCGTCGATCTTGTCGATCGCCTCGGTGGCACCGGACTTCTGGGTGAAGGTCGGCGACGCGGCGGCGACCTCGGAGGCCGAGGCCGTGGCGGCCGGGGTCGCACCCGTGAAGGTGATGCCGGTGGCCGACGTGGTGACCACACCGGCGCCCAGGGCCTTCTCGGCCGCCGCGGTGAACGCCGCGAGGGCGCCGGCCGCGTCGGTCGCGGCGGAGTAGTCCACCGAGGCCAGGTCGAAGGACTTCGAGCCCAGGGTGACCGTGCCGTTGAGGGCCTGCAGGTCGGACAGCGCGGTGGTGGTCACCGCGACGTCGACCGTACCGGCGGTGCCGGCGGTGGCGTTCACGACCGTCGCCGTGGTGGCGTCGGAGGCGATCTTGGTCACGTCGATGCCGGCGACGCCCAGGCCCTGGGAGGACAGGCCACCCGTGCGCTTGAGGTCGACGGTGATCTTGTCCTGGTCGGAGGTGTTGGCGCCGACCTGGAACGTGCCCGAGTAGTTGCCGTCCAGCAGCTTGGTGCCGTTGAACTGCGTGGTGTCGGAGATGCGGGTCAGCTCGGTCTTGAGCTGGTCCATCTCGTCCTGGATGTTGCCCTTGGCGGTCTCGGAGAGGCCACCGTCGTTCGCCGCCTGCACGGACAGGGTCCGCATGCGCTGCAGGATCGAGTGCGTCTCGGTGAGCGCGCCCTCAGCGGTCTGGACGACGGAGATGCCGTCCTGGGCGTTGCGCACGGCCTGCTTGGTGCCGCCGATCTGGGCACGCAGGCCCTCGGAGATCGCCAGACCAGCAGCGTCGTCCGCCGCGCGGTTGATGCGCAGGCCGCTCGACAGCTTCTCGAGCGACTTGCTCAGGTCGTTCTGCGTGTTGGACAGGTTGCGGTACGAGTTCAGCGCCGCGATGTTCTGGTTGATCGAGAGAGCCATGATGGTTCTTCCTCCGTGAGTGGGCTCAGGGGTGGCCCTTCCGTGGGCACACCCTGGTCATCGGAAGCCCGCCGGGACCTCTGAGAGGTTTTCCGCGACGGATCCGAAGTTCGTCAGGCGGCCGCGCCGACCAGGCCGGGGGCCACGATCTGCAGCTCGGCCAGCAGCTCCGCCTCGTCCTCGGCGCGCACGTGCGCCAGGGCGTCCTCGAGGCCCGCGAGGCCGCGCCCGTCGCCGTAGGCGCTGTACGCCAGGGCACCGGCCAGGGCGCGCTGGCGCGGGTCGGCGTGCGGGTCGGCGGCGATCAGCACCAGCGGGCACTGCGCGGCGGCCCCGGACGTCCGGATGCGGGCCGACCACTCGGCCGCCTCCTCCAGCGACAGCGTCGGCGCCAGCAGCGCCGCCCCGGCGAGCACCGCCGGGTCGCCGGGCCGGACGTCGTGCATCCAGCCCAGGAAGGTCCGGGCCTCCGCCGTCGTGTCCATGGCGCACCAGGTCACGTACTGCCGCCACAGGTCGTCCGGCATCGCCGCGAGCAGCCGGCGGCAGCCGTCGGCGTCGAGCAGCCGCACCAGGCCCGCCGTGGCGCCGGGTGCGACCCCCTGCCGGATCGCCTCCAGGCCGGCGAGCACCGCGCGGCGGCGGTCCCCCGTCCGGGCGTGGGCCCACAGCTCGGTGGTGATGACGCTGGACCGGTCGAGACGCTCCCCGAAGGAGTTGACCGTCGTGGTGGGGATGCGCTCGATCGCCGCGAGCGCGCCCGCCGCGTCACCCCGGGACGCGAGCACCTGCGCCCGGGTCGCGAGCGCGAACGCCGGGTTGTCGTCGTGCTCCTCCCACAGGTCCAGCCAGCGGTCGGTGGCCTCGTCGTCGCCGGCGGCGCGCGTGGCGGCGTAGATCGCCCGGGCCAGCAGCACGACGTGCCGGCTCCACCCGAAGCCCTCGGCGAGCAGCGCGTCGGCCTCCGCGATCGCCGCGTCGTTCTGCCCGTCGAGCATCAGCGACCGCGCGAGGTCGACGCGGTGCAGCTCGAGCTCGCGCGCGTCGCCCTTGGCCCGGGCCGCCTCGACCTGCGCCCGGGCGATCTCGACGTTCCGACGGCCCTTGTCCTTCGCGGCGACGACGGCCTGCAGGTAGCCGCTGTGCCGGATCTCGATGCCCGAGGCCGGCCGCTGCGGGATCGCGGCGACACCGGTCTCGATGAGCACCGGCTGCTCGTGCAGCATGCCGATCCAGGTGTGCAGCTCCCGACGGAAGACCCGGGTGCCGGCGACGCCCGTCTCGTTCGGCGCGAGGCCGAGCGGCAGGTCCGGCGCGTCGGTGAGGTTGCGGACGACGATCGTGTGCGCGACGAGCCCGTCGCGGCCCAGGTTCGCCCGGAACTGCTCGGGGTCGCCGGCCACGACCTCGTCGGCGTCGAGGACGAGCACCCAGTCGCCCGTCGCGTGCGCCATCGCGCGGTTGCGGGCACCGCCGAAGTCGTCGTCCCAGTACCCCTCGACGACGACGTCGGTGTGCCGGCGGGCGATCTCCACGGTCGCGTCCGTGGAGCCGGTGTCGTAGACGACGACCTCGTCGGCCCAGGCGACGGAGGCGAGGCAGCCGTCGAGCACGGCCTCCTCGTTCTTGACGATGAGGACGGCGGAGACGGTGGGGCGTGCGGACATGACGTTCCTCCGGTCGGGTGACTGCCCCTGTCGATCGGCGCGCTCCCGCGGCTCCTGAGCGTTCAGGGCCAGGAGGCCTCTGGGACGCGGCGAGGGCGCCGCCCGTGTGCTGCGGACGGCGCCCTCGGGCGTGCGTGAACGTGCTGCTGCGTGCCGGTGGTCCGGCGTGCGGTCTCAGACCGCGGCGGTGGTGATGCGGTCGGAGCCCTCGAACGGGGTCGGCACCGACCGGGCCTCCTCGGCGCGGTGGCCGGCGGCGGTCATGGCGGCGCGCGAGGCGACCGCGGCGAAGTAGGTCCGGCGGCGGCGCTCGGCGACGCCGTCGGGGCGCTCCGCGACCGGGACCAGGTCGGGGTCGAGGCTGGCGTTCAGCCCGTCGCGCATGAGGGCGAGGCCCTCGGTGCGCAGCTGGCTGATCCGGGACTGGGTGACGCCCAGCTCGTCGGCCAGCTCGGCGACCGACCGGTCCTGCAGGAACAGGCCCTCGATGACGGTGCGCAGCCGGTCGGGCAGCGTGTCGACCGCGGCGCGGAGGTAGCGCAGCCGCTCGCCGATGATCACGTTGTCCTCCGGGCCGGGCGCCTCGTCGCGGACGAGGTCCGCGACCGGGTGCACGGTGGCGTCCATCGACAGCACGCGGCGCTCCGCGTCCTGGCGGGCCTGGTCCACCGCGGCGAGGTCGGTGCCGAGCGCGCTCGCCAGCTCCTCGCGGGTCGGGGTCCGGCCGAGGGTCGCGGTGAGGCGGTCGCTCGCGGCGGACAGCTCGCGAGCGCGGTGCCGGGCGCCGCGGGACGCCCAGTCCATCGAGCGCAGCTCGTCGATCAGCGCGCCGCGGATGCGCAGCGCGGCGTAGCGCGGGAAGGGGACGCCCGTCTCCGGGTCGTACGCGCGGGCGGCGAGCACCAGCGCGAGGTGGCCGGCGGACACGAGGTCCTCCCGGCTGACGGTGGCGGGGACCCGGGAGAGGACCTCGCTCACGTGGTACCCCACGAGCGGCATGTGCGCGACGACGAGGTCGTCGGCGGCGGGGGTGGCTGCAGAGCTGTTCACGAACCGGTTCTCGGCGGGGGTGAAACCTGGCTTGAGTCTTTGTTCTGAAGTTCCTGAGGAACCGATCTATGCGACTTCCGCGGCCATTTCGGACGTACCGGAAAGACAAAACGGACATCCGCCGACATAGTTCCGGCCGATCATGAGGAGTTGTGACGCACGTCACACTTCGGACATCGCTGTCCTGTCAGATACACGTACTGACCAGTCGGTTCAATGCGGGCCGCCGCGGCGGCGACGCGCGGGTGAGCACGAGGTGTCCGGTTTCGCTCAGGACCCCCCGCCCCGTCCCGATAGGAGAGGCATCACGCCGCGGCCGGCACCCCGCGCCGGGCGTCCCGACCGCACCACCGCTGCTTCGAAGGGGGAACGCCCGATGGCCCTGAGCCAGCTGTCCGACGTCCTGTGGACCGAGCGCCGCCTGCTCGAGCTGCTGCTGTTCAAGCTCGAGGAGGAGCAGCTCGTGCTCACCAGCGGGCGCACGCGGTGGCTGGCCCACGCCACGCGGGAGGTCGAGACGGTCCTGGAGCAGATCCGGGACGCCGAGCTCGGCCGCTCCGTCGAGGCCGACGCCGTCGCCCTGGAGCTCGGACTGGAGCCCGGCGCCACGCTGCGGACGCTCGCCGAGCACGCCCCCACCCCGTGGGACGACCTGCTGCAGGCGCACCGCGACGCCTTCGTCCAGCTCACCACCGAGATCGGCCAGCTGGCCGACGGCAACCGCGAGCTGCTCGCCATGTCGCACCGCGCCACGCAGGAGACCCTCATGTCCCTGCAGGAGTCGGTGCAGACGTACGACCCGCAGGGCCACACCACGGCCGAGGCCGACCGCAGCGCGCAGCTGCTCGACCGGTCCTTCTGACCGCCACCCGAGACGACCCGAGACACCCGAGGAAGAGGACCCGTTGAGCACCTTCTCCGGACTGGGCACCGCCCTCAGCTCCCTGATCGCGCAGCGCCAGGCGCTCGAGGTGTCGGGGCAGAACATCGCGAACGCGAACACCGTCGGGTACACCCGGCAGCGCGCCGCGATGGCCTCCCTGCCGGCCGCCACCGTGCCGTCGATGTTCTCCACGAGCAACGGCGTCGGCATCGGCACCGCCGTGACCGGCATCGACCGGCTCGGGGACGCGTTCCTCGACGCCCGCGTCCGCAACGAGACCTCGGGCGCCTCCCGGCTCGCCGCGGTGGCCACCGAGTACAAGACGCTCGAGACCACCATCGGCGAGCCGAGCGCCACGGGCTTCTCGAAGGACCTGTCGTCCTTCTGGAGCTCCTGGTCCGACGTCGTGAACGATCCCACCTCCGACTCCGCGCGCTCCGTGCTGCTCCAGCGCGGCAAGGCCGTCGCGGACCGGCTGTCGACGATGCACCAGGACGTCGGCACCCAGTGGCAGCAGGCGCTGACCACCACGTCGGCCCTGGTGACCCAGGTCAACACCACCGCGGCCAACGTCGCGGACCTCAACACCCGCATCCTCGCGATCACCAACGCGGGCGGCTCGGCGAACGAGCTGATGGACCAGCGCGACCAGCTCGTCACGCAGCTGTCCGGCCTCGTCGGCGCCTCCGCGCGGATCCGTGACGACGGCACGGTGGACGTCATGGTCGCCGGCAACGCCCTGGTCTCCGGCAGCACCGCGAACCAGCTGGCCGTGTCCGCGGACAGCCCGGCGTCGCTCGGCGACGCGATGCAGGCCGGCGCCCCCGCCGTGTCGATCGTCTGGGCGCGCAACGACAACCCCGCCGGCATCGAGGGCGGCCGCGTCGCCGGCCTGCTGACGACGCTCGCCCCGCAGAGCGAGGGCGGCGTGCTCACCGGGGCGGCGGCCCAGATCGACGCCGTCGCGAAGACGCTCGCCGACTCGGTCAACGCCGTGCACACCACCGGCTACACGATCGACGGCTACGGCACCGGCACGACGGGCGGCGCATTCTTCGCGTACGACTCGACGAACCCCGCCCGCAGCCTCGCCGTCGCCATCACGGACCCCGCTGGCGTCGCCGTCGCGGCGGCCGGCAAGGGCGCGCACGACAGCAGCGTCGGCCGGGAGCTCGCCGCCCTGGCGAAGTCCACCTCCGGCGCCGACGCCACCTGGGCCGCCTTCGTGGTGGACCTCGGCGTCCAGTCGGCCAGCGCGTCCTCGCGGGCCACCGTCGCCGAGGCGGCGCGGTCCACGGCGTCCGCCGCGCAGCTCGCGCAGACCTCCGTCGACACCGACGAGGAGACCGTCAACATGCTCGCGTTCCAGCGGGCCTACGAGGGGGCGGCGCGCGTGCTCACGGCCGTCGACGAGATGCTCGACACGCTGATCAACCGGACGGGGGTGGTGGGCCGATGACCACGATCGGCCGCGTCACGCACTTCACGGTGCGGAACTCGACGCTCAACAACGTGCAGGCCAACCTGCAGCGGATGGCGGACCTGCAGGCGCAGATGTCGTCCGGCAAGAAGATCAACGCCGCGTCCGACGACCCGTCCGGCACCGCCGACGTGCTGCGGCTGCAGGGCGAGCAGCGCCAGCTGGCGCAGTACGACCGGAACGCCTCCGACGGCGAGGCGTGGCTGACCACGATCAACGACGCGCTCACCACCTCGCTGTCGACGCTCCGCAAGGCCCGCGACCTCACCGTCCAGGGCGGCAACGGCGCGCTCGGCATCAACTCGCGGATCGCGCTCGCGCAGGAGATCGAGGGCCTGCGGGACAACCTGCTGGCCCAGGCCAACACCACCTACCTCGGGCGCTCGGTGTTCGCGGGGACGACCGCGGGCACCGCGTTCAGCGACGGCACCACGCCGGTCGGCGCCCCGGACCCCGCGTACACCTTCTCCGGCACCGGCGTCGACGGCACCGTCACCCGCACGGTCGCGAGCGGCACGAACATCCGGGTCGACTCCTCCGGGGCGGCCGTGTTCGGCGAGGGCACGGACTCCGTGTTCGCCCTGCTGGACTCCATCGCGGCCACGCTGCGCGCCGGCGGCGACCCCTCGGACCAGCTGGACGCGATCGACGGACACCTCGACGCGATGACGACCGAGGTCGCCTCGGTCGGCGCGCGGCAGAACCAGATCGACGCCGCGCAGGACCTCATCGCGCAGAGCACGCTGACCGCGACCACGCGGCTCAGCTCGGTGCAGGACATCGACCTCGCCCAGATCATCCTGGACCTCGGTGCGCAGGAGGTCGCCTACAAGGGCGCCCTCGCCGCGGGCGCCAAGGTCCTCCAGCCGACTCTCCTGGACTTCCTCCGATGACCGCTGAGCTCGCCGACGCCCCGCGTCGCACCCACCTGCCCGAGCACCTCCACCTGCGCGCGCCCATGCCGGGCCTCGCGGGGTACGAGGACTTCACGCTCACCCCGCTGGACGACGCCGGCGTGCTGTACGCGCTGCGCGCCGAGCCCGCGGGCGCCCGCCCCGTCCGGCTGTTCGTCGTCGACCCGGACGCGTTCTTCCCGGAGTACGCCCCGGCGATCGCCGGCGACGTCCTCGCCGCGATCGGCGCCGACCGCGAGCACGCCGTGCGCCTGGTCGTCGTGCGCCCCGCCGGCGGCGGCGAGCCGCCGACCGCGAACCTGCTGGCCCCCCTGGTCGTCGACCCGGCGACCGGCGCCGCCGTCCAGACCGTCCTCGCCGAGGACTGGCCGCTGCGGGCGCCGCTCGCGCCGGCCGCCTGACCTCCCGCCCCGACCGACCCGACCTGGAGCTCGTGATGACCTCGACCCTCGGTGCCGACGCCGGGTCCCCGCGCGCCGCGAGCGGCAGCCCGATCCCGATCGGCGGCGGCGAGACCACCGTGCTGCGCCAGCCGGTCGTGCACCACGACCGCTCCGTCTACGGCTACGCCGTGCGGGTCCTGGTCAGCGGGCCGACCGGCGCGTCGCTTCCGGACGAGAGCACCGAGGTCGCCGTCGAGGCCGCCTACCGGCGCCTGGACCTGACCGGCCTCGCGGGCGACAAGCCCGTGCTGCTCCGCGCGACCGCCGGGCTGCTGTCGGGCACCGCGGCCGTCTGGTACGACGCCGACCGGCTGATGCTCGAGGTCACCCCGTCGCTCGCGCGGCGCCCCGACGTCGACGATCTGCTCGCCGCCGCCACGGCCCGCGGCAGCCGGCTCGCGCTCGCCGACTACGACGGCTCGCTGGCCCAGGACCGGCTCCTGGACCGGGTCCAGATCGTCAAGGTCGACCTGCAGCGCGGCGCCGACCACTGCGCCGAGCTCGTCGCCCGCGCGCACGCCGCCGGCGCGACCGTCGTCGCCGAGCACACCGACACCACCGAGCGGCTCGAGACCGCCCAGGCGATCGGCGCCGACCTGCTCCAGGGCCCGATGTTCCACCGCGACCCCCCGGTCACGCGCCGGTCGTTCTCCGCCGGCGAGCTGCAGTGCCTGGAGCTGCTGCGCGTGCTGTCCGAGGAGCAGGTCGACCAGCAGACCGTCGTGCGCACCGTCGCCTCCGACCCCGAGCTGTCCATGCGGGTCCTGCACCTGGTGAACTCCTCGGCGTTCGGGCTGCGGCGCGAGATCGACTCCGTGCTCCAGGCCGTCGTCCTGGTCGGCCCGCGGCAGCTGCACGCGCTCGCGATCGCGTCGCTCATCGACGCCAAGCCGGCCTCGGTCGGCACGCTGTGGTCGATCCTGACCCGCGCCATGACCTGCCACACGATCGCCGGGGACGACGCCGGGTACACCGTCGGGCTGCTGTCCGCGGTCGCCGCCCAGCAGGGCATCGACCTCACGGAGCTCGTCGCGCGCACGGGCGTCTCCGACGCGCTGAGCTCGGCGCTGCTGCGGCGGGAGGGCCGGCTGGGCCAGGTGCTGGCCGCGGTGCTCGCGCACGAGGAGAACGACACCGCGGCCGTCGCGGCCACCGGCCTGGAGCCGTGGGACGTCGCGCACGCGTACCTCGCCGCCGTCCCGAGCGCGCTGGCGACGGCGACGGCCCTCGCCTTCGGCGAGTAGCCCGCGGTTCCGGGCCCGCCGGAGCGCATAGGGTGGTGGCCGTGCCGTCGTTCATCCACCTGGCCCTGCGCCCGGAGAGCCGCAAGCCCGCCCCGGAGCCGGTGCCGGTGAGCATGCGGCCGGTGTTCCTGGTGGGCATCGCCGCGTGGCTGGTGGCCCTGGTCGTGGCGGTCGTGCTGTGGCTGACCGACGCGGCCGGCCCGCACGGCGTCTGGGCGTGCGTCACGGGCGCCGCGCTGGGCGGGCTGGGCCTCGCCTGGACCCGCCGCCGCCCGGGCCGCTGACCCCGGCACCCCCTCCGCCGAGCGGGCAGTAGACGTCCCCACCCGGGCCGCGGTGGCGACGTCTAGTGCCCGCTCGGCGGGTCCGTCGCCCCGGTGCGGGCGGCGGCTGCGCGGGCCGCAGCCGCGCGGGCCCGGGTGCGGGCCGTGGCGTGCTCGGACCAGCGGGGCACGGTCGCCGCGAGGGCGCCCGCCGCCAGCAGGCCGGCCGCGCCCATCGTCACGATCCCCGCCGCCAGGCTGCCCGCGGCGGCGACCGCCGAGACCACCAGCGGACCGGCCGCGGCCCCCGAGTCCTGGAACACCCGCCACACCCCGAGGAACTGCGCCCGGGCGTCCGGCGGGGCGACGTCCGCGCCGAGCGTCATGAGGATGCCGGAGCCGATGCCGTTGCCGAAGCCCATGACCATCGCCACGACCGTCAGGCCGGCGAGCGTCGACGTCAGCGGCAGCACCGCGATCGCGCCGCCGAGCACCAGCATCGACGGCACCGCGACCCACAGCCGCCCGCGCCGGTCCATGACCTTGCCCGCCGGGTAGAACAGCAGCATGTCGACGGCGCCCGAGATGCCGAACACGAGGCTCGTGGTCGCGGGGGCGAACCCCAGGTGCTCGGACCACAGCGGCAGCACGACCTGCCGGGTGGCGCGCACGGCGCCGACCAGCACGACCGCGAGCCCGAGCGTCGCGAGCAGCCGCCCGTGCCGGCGCACGAGCCCGGCGGTCGACACCCGGGGACGGCCCCGCGCGGCGGGGTGCCGGTCGTCGACGTCCCGGGCCAGCCCGACGACCGCCGCGGCGGCGACCGTGGTGCCGACCGCGAGCCAGAACACCGCGCGCAGGTCGGCGACGTGCAGCACCGCCGCCCCGAGGAACGGCCCGAGGAACACGCCGATCCGGGACACCCCGCCCAGGGTGGACAGCGCCCGCGCCCGGTTCACCACCGGCACCACCTCGGTGAGGTAGGCCTGCCGGGCGAGGTGGAACACCGCGGACGCGGCACCGGTCAGCAGCACGCCGACCGCGAGCACCGGCAGCGTCGGGGCGAGCGCGCCGATCGTGAGCGCGACGCACGCCACCAGCGCCGCGACGAGCATGGCCCGCCGGTCGCCGACCCGGGCGGCGAGGGCGCCCGCGGGCACGTCGCCGAGGATCTGGCCGACGCCCACCAGAGCCACGATCAGCGCGGCCTGGTCGAGCCGGGCCCCCATGCCCGCGGCCACGAGGGCGACGACCGGGGTGACGGCGCCGAGCCCCGTCTCGTAGAGCAGGGCGGGCAGGTAGGCCGAGGTGAGCAGGCTGCGGTTCATCGACCGTCCATCATGCCCCCGTCGTCGGCGACCTGCTCCACGGCGAGCTCGGCGGCCCGCGCCGGCTCCACCAGGGCGAGCTCCGCGGCGTGCCGGAGCCGCCACACGCCGCACGCCTGCGCCAGCCCGCGCGCGAGGCCGGCCAGGTGGGTGGCGTGCACGATCGCGTCCGGACCGGAGCCGTCCACCCACCAGTCGACGGGGACGCCGTCCACCCGCAGCTGCTCGTGCTCGATCCAGGTGTCCGGCGCGCCGGGCAGCAGGACCCGCACCGCGTCGGGGGTCGCGGACAGGGTGCCGGCGTCGTCGCCGTCCCGCTCGTCGACGACGCCGTCCGCGAGGTCGCCCGCCACGGGGACGCCGAGCAGCTCGGCCAGGTCCTCCGGGTCGGCCGGCCCGGTCACCGGCACCATCGCGGCGACGTCGGTGCGCTGCCACCACATCGGCGCCGGGGCGACGGCGGCGTCCTCCGCGTGCACCAGGACGACCCGGTCGGGCGCGACGAGGGCGGGCAGGACGTCGAGGTCGGGCAGCGCGTCCCCCTCGGCGTCGGCGGCCGCGAGCCCGGCCCAGGCGGACCACACCGCCGCCGCGAGGTCGAGGTCGACGCGCCCGCCCACCGGCGCCGCGGCCCGCAGCAGCGCGTCCCAGGCGCCGGGCGGGACCGCGGCGAGGGTCGCGACCCCGCCCAGCGCCGCCTGCGCGGCGGGGTCGAGCGCGGCGACCTCCGGGGGCGGGGGCGGCAGCAGCCGGGCGACGGCGGGCTCCGCCCCGGCGACCGCGAACGGCGCCGCCAGCGGGAGCCCGGACCGGTGCCGCAGCCACCACGCGGTGTAGCCGGGGGCGCGGCGCCCGGCGGGGCCGCGCACCTCGTCGAGCAGCGCGCGGCGCAGCGGCCCGGGCTCGGCGAGCCGGGCGAGCACGGCGGGCCAGGCGCCCGGGTCCGTGGCGTCGAGGTCGGCGACCGCCAGGACCTCGGGCAGCGTCTCCCCCTCCCCGACGACGGCTGCGACCTCGGCGATCCAGGCGTCCCAGCCGTCCAGGGCGTCGGTGACCAGGTCGGCGTCGTCGTCGGCGTACGGGTCGCCCGGCGCCGCCGCGGCGTCGGTGAGCAGCAGCGGGACCAGGTCCGCGCGGACGCCCGCGACGGCGAGGGCGTCCGCGCCCCACCGCTCGACGGCGTCCGCGGCGACCGGGGCCAGCACCCGCGGGTCGAGCAGCCGCTCGGCGCGCGAGCCCGGCAGCACGAGGCCGTGCGCGGGCGTCGGCTCGTCGTCCGCCGCGCGCAGGGTGAGCAGCCCGAGGACGGCCCGCCCGGGGGCGACCGGCTCGCCGTCCGGCGCGACCGACCCGTCCGCCACGGCCGCGTGCACGAGCGCGAGCACCGCGTCGCTGACCTGCTCCGCCACGGCGACGTCGTCCTCGTCGGCCTGGTCGAGCACGGCCTGCCGCACGCCCGGGTGCGCGAGCAGCGCCGCGGGGTCGGCGGGCGCCGCGCCGAGCCGCTCCAGCACCTCGTGCGCGGCCGCCGGGTGCACGAGGCGCACGCCCCACCGGCCGAGGACCGCCAGCGCGCCGGCCACCGGGCCTTCGGCGTCGAGCGCCCCCGCCACCGGGAGCAGCAGGCCGCGGGCGCCCCGGACCACCCGGCCGTCGGCCAGCGGGACCGGCAGCGCCGCGAGGGCCTCGCGCGCGAGCGGGTCGCCCGCGGCCGGGGCGAGCGCGGCGTACAGGGCGCGCCACCGCGCGGGCGGCAGGCCGGAGGCGGCGGGCAGCTCCTCGACGTACTCGGCGGCCTCCCGGACCTCGACGCCCAGGGCGCGGGCCGCGGCGAGGCGGCCCTCGGGCAGCACGACGAGGCCGGCGAACCACGGGGCGAGGGCGCGGGTCAGCTCGGGGGCGTGCGGGCCGGCGAGCGCGACGGCGCGGTGCGGCTCGACGAGGTCGGCGGCGTCCGGCGCGGCCGGGCGGTCGTCGTCGAGGGCGGGACGGTCGTCCCCCTCGGTGGCGGTGCGGTCGTCCCGGCCGTCGGGGCCCGGGTCGGGCTCGGCCGGCCCGGCGGCGTGCGCGGGCGGCAGCAGCGGCGTGCGGGACAGCGCCTCGACCAGCCGCCCCCGCAGCGCGGCGTCCAGGTCGCCCGCCGGCAGCCCGAGCGGGACCAGCCGCAGGGCGTCGTCGCCGTCGGCGGCGCACGCGGCGGCGAGCCGGGCGTACGCCTCGGCGGCGACGTCGAGCAGCGCGTCGGTCGCGGGGCCGCGGGCGGCGCGCCGCCGGGTCGGGTCGAGCGGGACGGTCGCGACGAGCAGCGCCGGCAGGTCGAGGGCGTCGTCGGTGGGCGTGGGCGCGTGCAGCACCCGCTCCCACGGCGCCCCACCCCCCGCCGCCCCGGGCAGCGCGGCGAACAGGTCCCCGGCGACCCCGGTGCGGTCGTCGGGCCCGGCGCCGCGGACGGGCAGCGCCCACGTCACGCGCCAGCGGCGGCGGGACCGCTCCTCGACGGGGCGGTCCGCGACCAGCGCGGGGTCGAGCTCGCCCTCGACGGTGAGGCGCCGCCAGCGGCGGTCGACGTCGGCGACCCGGCGGCGGTGGCCGGCGAGGTCGTCCTCGACCACCACCTCGGTCAGCCCCGGGAGCGCCAGCAGCAGCGCGTCGCCGACCTCGGCGAGCATCGACCGCACGGCGTCCACCGCCGCGTCGTCGCGCAGCGCGAGCACCACGGCGGTGTCGTACCCGCCCGGCGGGCGTCCCGCGTCCTCCCGGGGCAGCCGGAGCGCGGGCAGCGACCCCTCGCGGCGGGCGACCTCGTCGGCCAGCCGCGGCTCGTCGCCGGCGGCGAGCGCGAGGTCCCGGCGGGTGTCGTCGAGCGAGAACCGCACCGCGCCGGACGTGGACAGCACCCGGACGTCGTCCGACACCGCCCGCACGGCCGCGAAGCCGACGCCGAACCGGCCGACCAGGCCCGGGCCGCGGGCCCCGGTGCCGTCGTGGCCGGGCCAGTCCCGGCTCGCGGAGGCGCGCATCGCCGCCATCGAGTGCACGCCCGCGGCGTCCAGCGGGGCGCCGGTGTTGGCCGCGACCAGGACCGCGCCACCCGGCGCCGCCGAGCCGCCCCCGGCGACGCCCGGGCCGTCCCCGGCCCCGCCCGGTCCGTCGCCGCCCGCCTCCGTGGCGCCCGCCGTCGTCAGCCGCAGCAGCAGCCGCCCCGGCGTCCCCGCGCGCACGGCCGCGTCGGCGGCGTTCTGCGCGAGCTCGACCACCACCCGGTCGCGGTAGTAGCCGCGGGCGTGGTCCTCCTCGGTGTTCGCGTCCTCACGCAGGCGCGCGGGGTCGGCGCGCCACGTCCCCAGCACCCGCTCGCGCAGCGCGCGCGTGCCGAAGACGTCGCCGGTCACGACCGGGGCTCGTCCTCCGCGGGCGGCGCGTCCTGCGCCGCGTCGTCGGTCGCCACGTCGTCCGCGGCCACCTCGACCTCGACGGTCACGGTCTCGACCGTGGCCTCGACGGTCACGGCGGGGCCGGCCGCGTCGTCCCCGGCCGCCCCGGCGGCGGGCGCGTCCGGCGCCGGTGCGTCGACCGCCCCGGACCCGACGACCTCGGCGGTCGGCAGCACGTCCAGCTCGCGCGCGACCGGCACGTCCGGCCACTCGGACGGCCGCGGCTCGACGTCCGTCTCGGAGTGCGCGCCGCAGCCGTGCTCCAGCGCGACGACCTTGCCGTCGTCGGGGGACCACGCGTTGACGCACACGCCGAACACGGTGCCCAGCGCGCCCTGCAGCGGCACCAGGAACCCGCAGGTCATGCACGGCTCGGCGGACGCGACGGCGCCGGCGGACGCCGGGCCCTGCTTCGAGCGGTACCAGCGCTCGGCGGCCTCGGAGATCCCCACGGGCGACAGCACCCGGTTGCGGGCCAGCGCGAGCTCGCCGATCGCGACCTCGTCGACCTCGGGGTCGCCGGTCGGGGTGAAGCCGGGCTCCAGGCGCGGGTCGTCCGCACGGAACGGCAGCACGTCGCCGGGGCCGAGGTCGCCCGGGCGCAGCCGCTCGTCCCACGGCACCCAGGCGGGCGCGAGGACGGCGTCGTCGCCGGGCAGCAGCACGGCCTCGCAGACGGTCGCCTTCCGGGCGCGCGGCACCCGGGACAGGGTGACGGTCCACACCCAGCCGCGGTAGCCCTTGGCGGTGCAGGCGAACCGGTGCGAGACGAGCCGGTCGGCGTCCACGGCGTAGCCGAGGTGCTCGCCGACGTCCTGGGGGTGCTCGGCCAGCTCGAGGGCGGCCTCGCGGGCGAGGTCGACGGCGCCGCCGAGCACGGCGTCCTGGGTCGCGGTCGCCATGCTCAGGCCTCGAGGTCGTCGGCGACGGCGCGCAGCAGGGTGGCGACCTGCTCGGCGCGGGACTTCTCCGGGCGGCGGCCGCGGCGCAGGTCGTTGCCGACCCGGTCGAGCACCTTGATCAGGTCCTCGACGATGACGGCCATGTCGTCGGCGGGCTTGCGCTGGACCGCGGCGACCGAGGGCACCGGGTCGAGCAGCTTGACCGCGAGCGCCTGCGGGCCGCGGCGGCCGTCGGCCACGCCGAAGTCCACCCGGGTGCCGGGCTTGGGCGTGCCGATCCCCGCGGGCAGCGCGGACGCGTGCAGGAACACCTCGGTGCCGTCGTCGGCGGCGATGAAGCCGAAGCCGCGATCGGTGTCGAACCACTTGACCTTGCCGGTGGGCACTGCGATCCCCTGTGCTCGTCGGAACTCGCGCGGCGTCGCGCCGCACGTCACCAGGCTACCGGTCGCACCGCCCGCGCAGCGCGCCGCTCCGCGGCCGGCGAACCCCCACGGACCCGCGTCGCGCCCGTGCCGCGCGGCCCGCGCGGCGCGGCTCAGCCGAACGCCACGTCCTGGACCCCGCCCGGCACGGCCTGCAGCCGCGGCACGGGCTGGTAGACGGTGGCGAGCAGGGCCCGCGCCTCGCGGAGCGCGGTCAGGTAGACGAGCGACACGTGCAGCGCGGAGTACGGCGACCGGATCGACGGCACCGCCTCCTCCGCGATGGCGTCGAGGTACGCGTCGAGCACGTCGCAGGCCGCGACCACCCGGGCGCTCGGCTGGGACCGGTGCAGCTCGGGGTCGAGCTCGGACACGGGCACGTCGAGCAGCTCGGACACGATGCGGACCAGCGCCTCGGTGGACGCCTCCAGCGGGTCCTGCGGCGCGAGGATCTCGGCGGCGCGGGTGCGGGCGAGGGCCATGAGCGGGATCTCGTCGTCGTGGTGCCCCGCGGTCGCGAGCACCTCCAGCACGAGCATCGCGCGGAACCGCTCCCGCCCGAGCAGCACGAGCGCCTGGTGCAGGTTGCGCACGGTGCGCCCGGCGCCCGACACCGAGTTCACGACCCGGAACACCTTGAGCGCAATCGCCGGGTCGGCGGCGGTGAGCCGGGCCAGCCGGCGGTAGGACACCTGCGGGTCGCCCAGCTGCACGAGCAGCCGCCCGGCGACCATCGCGTGGTGCGCGAGCGCCGGCCGGGTGAGCACCGTCGGCCGGCGGAAGTGGTAGCCCTGGAACAGGTCGAAGCCCGCGTCCTGGGCGGCGAGGAAGTCGGCCTCGTCCTCGACGTGCTCCGCCACCAGGGCGGCGTGCGGGGCGACCGCGCGCAGCTCGTCGGCGAACTCGGCGAGCCGGTCGCCGACGTCGGACATGTCGACCTTGACGTAGTCGCACAGCGGGAGCAGGTCCCAGCGCTGGTCGCCGGGCACGAAGTCGTCCAGCGCGATCCCGAACCCGAGCCGGCGCAGGCGCTCGACGCCCGCGACCACCTCCTCGTCGGCGGGGACGTTCTCGAGGACCTCCAGCACGACGCGGTGCGGGTCGAGGGCGACCGGCAGCTCGTCGACGATGAACGACCGGGGCACGTTGACGAACAGGTCGCCGTTCCCGGCCAGGTCCTCGACGCCGAACTCGGTCAGCGTCGCGACGATGACGGTCGCGGTGGCGCGGTTGTCGTCCACCCCGGGGCGGACGCCGGACTCGAGGGCGTCCGGGCTGGCCCGGAACAGCAGCTCGTGCCCGATCGGCCGGCTCAGCACGTCGTAGATGCCCTGGCGCGCCACGCACACCTCGCGCGTGGCCGGGGGGAGGTGCCCCGCCGTGATCGACATGCGTGTCCCTTCGGCTCGAGAGCGCGGGCGCCCGTCCACGGGCGCGTCGAGACCTGTCATCGGCACAGGTGAGGCGGACCTGAGCGCTCGGGCGGGTGGAGCCGCAGATCAGGCGGGGATCCGGACCCGATCGGGTGTCGGACGGTCCCGGTCAGCCCTCCGCGAGCCGGTCCAGCGCGAGCGCCGCGAGCACCGCAGGCCCGACCGCGAGCGCCCCGTCCTCGAACCGCGCCTGCGCGGAGTGGTTGTAGGGCGCGGTCCGCGGGTCGGCGTCGGCGGGCGTCGCCCCGACGCCCAGGTAGGTGCCGGGCACCTCCTGGAGCACGTAGGAGAAGTCCTCGGAGCCCGCGAGCGGCTGCGGCGCGTCGACGTACGACCGCTCGCCGAACAGCCCGGCCGCGAGCCGCGCCAGGCGCGCGACCTCCTCCGGTCGGTTCGACGTGACCGGGTACCCCCGCTGGTAGTCGACGGTGACGGACAGCCCGTGCGCGGCCGCGACCCCCTCGCACACCCGCGCGACCCGCTCGGGCACGACGTCGTGCACCGCCTCGGAGAACGTGCGCACGGTGGCCTCGATCCGCGCGTCGGCCGGGATGACGTTGTCGGTGGTGCCCGCCTCGATCCTGCCGACGGTGACGACGACCGGGTCGAACACGTCGAACTGCCGGGTCACCATCGCCTGCAGCGCGAGCACGATCTCGGCGGCGACCGGCACCGGGTCCTGCGCGAGGTGCGGCATGGACCCGTGCCCACCGCGCCCGTGCACCGTGACGTGCACGGTGTCCGCGGCGGCCAGCAGCGTGCCGGGGCGGCTGGTGATCGCCCCCGTGGGCAGGATCGCCGACAGGACGTGCAGGCCGTACGCCGCGACGACCCGCTCCCCCGCGGCGTCGAGCACGCCCTCCTCGATCATGAGGCGCGCGCCGTGGTCGCCCTCCTCGCCGGGCTGGAACATGAGCACGACCGAGCCGGCGATCTCCTCGCGCCGGGCGGCCAGCAGCCGGGCGGCGGCGACCAGGCCGGCGACGTGCAGGTCGTGGCCGCAGGCGTGCATCGCGCCGGGCACCTCGCTGGCGAACGGCTCGCCGGTCTCCTCGGTCACGGGCAGCGCGTCCATGTCGGCCCGCAGCAGCACCGCCGGCCCGGGGCGCGCGCCGCGGAGCACGGCGACCACCGACGACAGGCCGGCGCCGGTGCGGACCTCCAGGCCGAGCGGCTCCAGCGCCTCGAGCACGAGCGCCTGGGTGCGGGGCAGGTCGAGCCCGATCTCCGGGGTGCGGTGCAGGGCGTGCCGGAGCGCGGCGGTGTCGGGCAGCAGCGCCCGGGCGTCGGCCCGCAGGGCGTCCAGGGCGGGGTGGTCGAGCGGCATGTCAGACCTCCGTGGGGTGCGGTGCTGCCGGGCCGGCGGGTCGCGGCGCCGGGGACGGCTCGGCCCGGGTCCCCGCGAGCGTCTCGACGGGGTAGAGCAGCCGCTCGCCCACCAGCCACGAGCCGACGGCGGACACCGTCAGCCCCGCCGCCGCCCACACCGGGACCAGGCGCAGCACGTCGCGGGAGATCAGCCACTCGGCCACGAACAGGAACGTACCGCCGAACAGCGCGATCGCGGCGCCCGCGGGGACGCCGAGCGCGACGGCCCGGATCGGCACCGGGAACAGCCGCGCGCCGGCGACCGGCGTGACGCCGAGCTGCAGGCCGACGCAGATCGTGAACAGGGGCGCGGCCACGAGGTACGGCACGGCGCCGGCCGCGAGCCCGAGCATCAGCGGGACGACCAGCACGGCCGCGGCGGTGAACCCCGTCCGGATGAGCACCAGCGGCCCGAATCGGTCGGCCAGGAACCCGGAGGCGATCATCGCGACCAGCAGGCAGATCAGCGCCACGGTGTGCTGCGATGCCGCCTGGGTCTCGGTGTACCGCCCGGTGTGCCCGGCGAACTCCGGCAGGTACACCGACCCGAAGTAGACGCCCATCGTGGACCCGATGGTGAGCATGAACGCGAGCGCCATCCGCCCCGCGTGCCGGCGGAGCAGCGGGCCGGTGGGCTCGACCCCGGCGTCCCGCGCCCGCTCGAACACCTCCGACTCCGGCACCCCGCGCCGGATCCACAGCGCCAGCAACCCGCACAGGGCGGCGATGACGAACGCGATCCGCCAGCCGCCGTCGCGCAGCCCGTCCGGGCCGAGCACGCCGAGCAGCACCGCGAGCACCACCGTGCCGCCGAGCGTGCCGAGCGCGTCGCCGGAGTACGCGAACGCGCCGTACCGGTGCCGGCGCTCGGGCGGGGCGACCTCGACGACGTACGTCGCCGCCGTGGCGACCTCGCCGCCCATCGCGATGCCCTGCAGCATCCGGGCGAGCACGACCACGACCGCGGCCCACCAGCCGGCGACGGCGTAGGTCGGGGCGGCGGCGATCACCGCGGCCCCCAGGGCGATGAGCGACACCGACGCCAGCAGGCCGGTGCGCCGGCCCCTCGTGTCGGTGATCCGGCCCATCACGTACGACCCCAGCGGCCGGACCACGAAGCCGACCGCGAACACGACGTACGCGCCCAGCACCCGGGTCACCGGGTCGTCGCCCGGGAACACCTGGCCCGCGAAGTACGGCGCGAGCAGCGCGTACATGGTCCAGTCGAGGGACTCGACGAAGATCCCCGCGGTGCTCGCCACCACGACCCGTGCCCTGCGCACCCGTGCCATCGCTGCCTCCCGGCGGCTCGCCCCGGCGGACCCGGCCCCGCGCCGGACCCGCCGGAACGTATCGTGGTGCGGATGGCCACGTTCAGCGAGCACCTGCGCGGCAGGTCGGACGACGAGCTGGTGCGCCTGCTGCTGCGGCGCCCCGACCTCGCGCACCCGTCGCCCGCCACGCTCGCCTCCCTCGCCGCCCGCGCCACGAGCCGGCCGAGCCTCGAGCGCGCGCTCGCCGGGGTGGACGCCGCGGTGCTGCAGGCGGTCGAGGCCGTCGTCGCGCTGCTGGCGGGGTCGGCCGACCCGGCGACCGGGGTGCGCGCCCGCGACGTGGTGGCCGCGGTCGGCGCCGGGCGCCCGGAGGCCCCCGCGGTCCGCGCCGCGCTGGCGACCGCCACCGACCTGGCCCTGGTGCACCCCGCGGGCGGGCGCGCGTCCGACCCGCTGCTGCGCCCCGCGCCCGGCGTCGCCGAGCTGCTCGGCCCCGCGACCGCCGGCCTGGCCGCCCCCGCGCCGCACGACCCCGACCCCGCCGCCGTCCCCGGCCTGCTCGCCGACGCCCCCGCCGCGGGCCGCGCCGTGCTGGACGCGCTGACCTGGGGGCCGCCCGTCGGCGTGCGCCCGGCGTCCGGTGCCGCGGCGGACGCCGTCACCGAGCTGGTCCGCGCCGGGCTGCTGGTCCGGGCCGACGAGCGGCACGTCGTCCTCCCCCGCACGGTCGCCCTCGCGCTGCGCGACGGGCGCACGCACCGCGCCCCGGCGACGCCGCCCGCGCCGGAGGACCTGCCGCGCCGCGACGCCGCGCTGGTCGAGGCCGAGCACGCCGCCGGTGCGGAGCGCGCCGTCCGGCTGGTCGCGGGGCTGCTGCGGCTGTGGGGCCAGGCCCCGCCGCCCGTGCTGCGCGCCGGCGGGCTCGGCGTCCGCGACCTGCGGCGCACCGCGAGCGCCCTGGAGGTCACCGAGCAGGAGGCGGCGTTCGTCGTCGAGCTGGCCGGCGTGGGCGCCCTGGTCCGGGACGACGGCGAGGAGTCGCCGCACCACGTCCCGACCACGCTCGCCGACGAGTGGCTGGCGCTGGACCTCGCCGACCGGTGGGCGCGGCTCGCGTCCTGGTGGGCCGCCACCCCGCGGTGGCCCGCCCTGGTGGGCACCCGCGACGAGCGCGGCGCGGTGCGTCCTGCGCTCGGCCCCGAGCTCGGCCGGCCGTGGGCGCCGCGGCTGCGGCACGCGGTGCTCGGGCTGCTCGCCGACGCCGGGCCGGGCGCCGCCCCGGACGCCGCCG
>NZ_JAHVCI010000055.1:0-27502 GCF_019265565.1 Cellulomonas sp. PS-H5 | reverse complement strand
GGCGCCGAAGCCCGCCACCGCCCCGAAGCCGGCCTCGCGGCCGACCTCGACCCCCCGCCCGACCCCCGGCTCCTCGGCCGGGTCGACGGCGGCGCCGGCCCCGCGGCCCACCCCGCGCCCGGCACCGACCCCGCGCCCGTCGGCGCGACCGGCCCCCCGCGGCCAGTCGTCCGGCGGCACCGGGAACGCCTGACCTGCACCGACACGCTCGGACCCCACCGGGACCGGACGGACGAGTCGCGCCCCGGCGCGATGCGACGACAAGGAGAGACGGCAGCCATGCCGAAGAACAAGACGCACTCCGGTGCGAAGAAGCGCTTCCGGATCACCGGGAGCGGCAAGGTCATGCGCGAGCAGGCCAACGCGCGTCACCTGTTCGAGCACAAGTCGAGCCGTCGCACGCGTCGCCTCGCCTCGGACCAGGTCGTCTCCGCGGCCGACGCCCCCAAGATCAAGAAGCTGCTCGGCAAGTGACCCGTCGGCGCGCGAGCGCCGCGGTCCGCAGCCGACCCGATAACGAAGCAAGGAGCATCACGTGGCACGCGTGAAGCGGGCGGTCAACGCCCAGAAGAAGCGCCGGGCGACCCTCGAGCGGGCCTCCGGCTACCGCGGCCAGCGGTCGCGCCTGTACCGCAAGGCCAAGGAGCAGGTCACCCACTCCCTGGTCTACGCCTACCGCGACCGCAAGGCGCGCAAGGGCGACTTCCGCAAGCTGTGGATCCAGCGGATCAACGCGGCGGCGCGCGAGCAGGGCCTGACCTACAACCGCCTCATCCAGGGCCTCAAGGCCGCTGGGGTCGAGGTCGACCGTCGCGTGCTGGCCGACCTGGCCGTCACCGACGTCGCGGCGTTCAACGCCCTGGTGCAGGTCGCCAAGGACGCGCTGCCGGCCGACGTGAACGCGCCGAAGGCCGCCGCCTGACGCTCGGCGTCACCGCGACGCGCGTGGTCTGACCGCGCGCACGCACCCTCCAGGACCCCCGGGAGCCCACGGCTCCCGGGGGTCCTGCGCGTCCGCGGGCGGCCGGCCCGGCCCGTCCTGCGTCGAGCGGGCAGCCGACACGTCGAGCGAGCAGTCGGCGACTACTCGCTCGACGTGTCGACTGCTCGCTCGGTGCGTGGGAGGTCGCGGCGCGGGGCCGGCAGCCGGCGCTGCCGCCACCGGTGCGCCGCCGCCGGTGCGGCCGTGCGCCGCGGCCACGGCGCCGCGGCCACGCCGCCGCGTGCGGGAGGATGGGACCGTGTCCCGCACCGCACCCGACGGCCCCGCCGCCGCACGCCCCCCGATGACCAACCCGCACGCCGACCGCGTCAAGGCCGTGCGGGCGCTCGCCACCCGGTCGGGGCGTCGCCGCGCCGGGCGGTACGTCGTCGAGGGGCCCCAGGCCGTGCGCGAGGTGGTGCGCTGGGCGCCGGGCACCGTCCGGGACGTGTACCTCACGGCGGAGGCCGCCGACCGGTACGCCGAGATCGTCGCCGACGCGGAGGCGGCCCGCCTGCACGTGCACCTCGGGGACGAGGCCGTGCTCGACGCGATGTCGCCGGACGCGCAGGGCGTGCTCGCCGTCGCCGACCTGCCCGACGCAGCCCGCACGGCCACCGTCGACGAGGTGCCCGTCGGGCCGTCCGGCGCCGAGGCGCTCGACGCCGTGCTCGCCGCCCGCCCGCGTCTCGTCGCGGTGCTCGCGCAGGTGCGCGACCCCGGGAACGCCGGGACGGTCATCCGGGTCGCGGACGCGGCCGGAGCGGACGCGGTCGTGGTGGCGGGGGACAGCGTCGAGACGACGAACCCCAAGGTCGTGCGGTCGACCGCCGGGTCGCTGTTCCACCTGCCGGTCGTGTCCGGGGTGTCGGTCGCGGACGCGGTCGACGCGCTGCGGGCGGCGGGCCTCGCCGTGCTGGCGGCCGACGGCACCGGCGACCTCGACCTGGACGACCTGCAGGACGCCGCGGCGGTGGCGGGGGCCGGCACCGGCACGGCCGCGGAGACCGACGCCGCCGCGACCGCCGACCTGCGCGCCGCGACCGCCTGGCTGTTCGGCAACGAGGCCTGGGGGCTGCCCCCGGAGGACCGCGACCGCGCCGACGCCGTCGTGCGGGTGCCGCTGCGCGGCCGCGCGGAGTCCCTCAACCTCGGCACCGCCGCGGCGGTCTGCCTCTACGCGTCCTCCCGCGCCCACCGCTGACACCTGCCGCTCGACGCGCGCGTCCGTGGCGCGCGCACCGCTTAGTGGAGCGCGGTGACGGACACGCCGACGGCGTGTCCGTCACGATCGTCCACTCACGTCCCGGTCGCCGCGCCCCGGCCCCCACGACCACCCACCCGGCGGCGGCACGGCATGCTGGACCGATGCGCGTCTTCGCCGCCCTCTGGCCCACCGACCAGGCCCGCCGGCACCTGGCGTCCGCGCTCCGCACCGCCGTCGGCGTCGACGCCGAGCACGCCCCCGGCCGCTCACCCGACGGCGTGCGCTGGACCCCCGCGGAGAACTGGCACGTGACGCTGGCGTTCTACGGCGAGGTCGGCGAGGGGCGCGCGGAGCTGCTCGCGGAGCACCTCGCCGGGGTCGCGGCGGACGGGCGGCCGTTCGACCTGGAGCTCGCCGGCGCCGGCGTGTTCGCGCACCGCACCCTCTGGGCCGGCGTGGGCGGGGACGTCGCGGCGGTGCAGGACCTGGTCGCCGGGTGCCGGGACGCCGGGGACGCGGTCGGTGCGCGCCAGGACGACCGCGTCCGGTCCCGGCCGCACGTCACGCTCGGGCGCGTGTCCCCGCCGCGCGGCGGGAACCGGCGCCGGGACCGCGCGTCGCGAGCACCGGACCCGGGCGACCTGCTGGTGCACGCCCTCGCCGTGTACCGGGGGCCGCGGTGGCCGGTGACCGAGCTGGTCCTGGCGGAGTCGCTCCCCGGGGAGGGCCGCGCCGGGGGGCCGCTGTACCGGCCGCTCGGCGCGTGGCCGCTCGGCGGGACCGCGCGCCAGGCGCCCTGAACCGCGACCGCAGCCCTCGGCGCCCGACCTCGTCCCGCCCCGCCCGGCGTCCCCAGGGCCGCAGAAACCGCCCCGCAGCGCCGCGACCGCTGTGGCACGATGGCGACCATGACCTCCGCCCGCCCCCTCGGCCGCCGATTTCCCGGGCCCGTTCCCGGGCCGCGGCGCTGAGAGGCGCGGCACCAGGTCCCGTCCGGCGCCACGGCGCGGACGGTCCCGAGGCCCCGGAGCGGGCGCCACTAGACTCGCCCGTCGGTCGGCCCGTCGCGCGCGCCCCGCGCGCCTGACCCGGCCCGGCCCGCCGCTCCACCCGCAGAGAAGGCTCGGATGACCACGCCCGACACACCCCTGAACCCCCTGGACGCCGACGCCGTCGGCCGCGCCCTGGACGACGCCCTCGCGGCGGTCGCGGCGGCCGGCGACCTCGACGCCCTCAAGTCCGCGCGGCTCGCGCACACCGGCGAGCGCAGCCCGCTGGCGCTCGCCAACCGCGCGATCGGCAGCCTGGCCCCGGCGGACAAGGCCGTCGCCGGCAAGGCGCTCGGCCAGGCCCGCGGCCGGCTGAACGCCGCGATCGCGGCCCGCGAGGAGGTGCTCGCCGCCGAGCGCGACGCGCGCGTCCTCGTCGAGGAGGCCGTCGACGTCACGCTGCCGTCCGACCGCGAGCCCCGTGGCGCCCGGCACCCCCTCGAGCTGCTCCAGGAGCGCATCGCCGACGTCTTCGTCGCGATGGGCTGGGAGATCGCGGAGGGCCCCGAGGTCGAGGCCGAGTGGTTCAACTTCGACGCCCTGAACTTCGGCCCGGACCACCCGGCGCGCCAGATGCAGGACACGTTCTACGTCGCGGCGCCCGAGGGCGAGCCGGACCCGCACCTGGTGCTGCGCACGCACACCTCGCCGGTGCAGGCCCGCAGCCTGCTGGAGCGGGGCGTGCCGCTGTACGTCGCGTGCCCGGGCCGGGTGTTCCGCACCGACGAGCTCGACGCGACCCACACGCCGGTGTTCCACCAGGTCGAGGGCATCGCGGTCGACAAGGGCCTGACGATGGCGCACCTCAAGGGCACGCTGGACCACTTCGCGAAGGCGATGTTCGGCCCCGACGCCCGCACGCGCCTGCGGCCGTCGTTCTTCCCCTTCACCGAGCCCTCCGCCGAGATGGACCTGTGGTTCCCGCAGAAGAAGGGCGGGCCCGGCTGGATCGAGTGGGGCGGGTGCGGGATGGTCAACCCCAACGTGCTGCGCGCGGCGGGCGTCGACCCCGAGGTGTACTCCGGCTTCGCGTTCGGGATGGGCATCGAGCGCACGCTCATGCTGCGTCACGAGATCGCGGACATGCACGACATGGTGGAGGGCGACGTGCGCTTCTCCACCCAGTTCCGGGCGGTGATCTGATGCCTCGCATCCCCCTGACGTGGCTCGCCGAGCACGTCGAGCTCCCCGAGGGCCTGTCCGCCGAGCAGCTGGCGGCGGACCTGGTCCGCGTCGGGCTCGAGGAGGAGGCCGTGCACCCGGCCGCCGTGTCCGGCCCGCTCGTGGTCGGTCGCGTCGTCGAGCGGGTGCCCGAGCCGCAGAAGAACGGCAAGACCATCAACTGGTGCCAGGTCGACGTGGGCGACCACAACGGCACGGCCGAGGACGGCACGCGCACCCCGCGCGGCATCGTGTGCGGCGCGCACAACTTCGACGTGGGCGACCACGTCGTCGTCGCGCTGCCCGGCACCGTGCTGCCCGGCCCGTTCGCGATCGCCAGCCGCAAGACCTACGGCCACGTGTCGGACGGCATGATCTGCTCGTCCCGGGAGCTGGGCCTCGGCGACGACCACGACGGCATCATCGTGCTGGCCGAGATGGGCATCGACGCCGCCCCCGGGACCGACGCGCGCGCCCTGCTGGGGCTCGGCGAGGAGGTCCTGGAGATCAACGTGACGCCGGACCGCGGCTACTGCTTCGCGATGCGGGGCGTCGCGCGGGAGTACGCGCACTCGACCGGCGCGGCGTTCACCGACCGCGGCCTGCCGCGTGCCGGTGCGGACGAGGGTCTGGCGACCACGGGCGGCTTCGGCGTCGAGCTCCGCGACGAGGCGCCGGTCCACGGCGTCGCCGGCGCGGACCGGTTCGTCGCGCGCGTCGTCCGGGGCGTCGCGGCGAGCAAGCCGTCGCCGACCTGGATGCAGCAGCGCCTGACGCAGGCCGGCATGCGGCCGATCTCGCTCGCGGTCGACGTCACGAACTACGTGATGCTCGACCTCGGCCAGCCGCTGCACGCCTACGACCTGGCGACGCTCGACGGCCCGGTCGTCGTCCGGCGCGCGCGGGCGGGGGAGCGGCTCACGACACTCGACGGCGTGGACCGCGCCCTCGACCCGGAGGACCTGCTCATCACCGACGGCCCCGACGCCGGGCGCGTGCTCGGCCTCGCCGGGGTGATGGGCGGCGCGGCGACCGAGGTCTCCGAGTCGACCACGGACCTGCTGATCGAGGCCGCGCACTTCGACCCGGTGTCGATCGCCCGCACCGCCCGGCGGCACAAGCTGCCGAGCGAGGCGAGCAAGCGGTTCGAGCGCGGCGTCGACCCGCAGCTGCCCCGCGTGGCCGCGGCCCGCGTGGTCGAGCTGCTGGTCGAGCACGGCGGCGGCACGGCCGACCCGGTGCTGACCGACGTCGACCTCACGACCCCGCCGCCGGTGCTGAGCCTGCGCGTCGACCTGCCGGCGCGGCTCATCGGCCTGGACCTCGACGTCGCCGCCGTCTCGCGGTACCTGCGCGAGATCGGCTGCACCGTCGGCGAGGTCGTCGGGGCCGGTGCCGACGCGGTGGTCTCCGTGACCGTGCCGACGTGGCGTCCGGACCTCACCGAGCCCGTCGACCTGGTCGAGGAGGTCGCGCGCCTGCACGGCTACGACGCGATCCCGTCGGTCGTCCCGCGCTCCCCGGTGGGCCTCGGCCTGACCGTCGCGCAGCGGCGCCGTCGCCGGGTGGCGCAGGCGCTGGCGGACGCGGGCTGGGTCGAGACGCTGTCGTACCCGTTCGTCGGGGAGGCGCAGCTCGACGCGCTCGCGCTGCCCGCCGACGACGAGCGGCGGACGATGGTCCGCCTCGCGAACCCGCTGTCGGAGGAGCGGCCGTCGATGCGCGCGTCGCTGCTCGTGACGCTGCTCGACACCGCACGGCGGAACGTGGCGCGCGGCACGACCGACCTCGCGGTGTACGAGGTCGGCGCGGTCACGCTGCCCCGCCCGGGCGCGGCGTCGGCCCCGGTGCCGCCGGTCGCGCAGCGGCCGTCGGACGACGTCCTCGACGCCGTGCGGGCCGCGGTGCCGGCCCAGCCGCGGCACGTCGCCGGCGTGCTGACCGGCCTGCGGCAGCCCGCGGGCTGGTGGGGCGCCGGTCGCCCCGCCGACCACACCGACGCGATCGACGCCGTGCGGCTGCTCGCCGAGACCCTGGGCGTCGAGCTCGCGGTCGTGGCCGACGCCGAGCGGGCGCCGTGGCACCCGGGGCGCTGCGCGCGGTTCGCCACGTCGGACGGCGCCCTCGTCGGCTGGGCCGGTGAGCTGCACCCGAACGTCGTCGCCGCCCTCGGGCTGCCGGCGCGGGCCAGCGCGTTCGAGGTCGACCTGGACGTGCTGCTGGCCGCCGCCCCGCGCGAGGAGGTCGTCGCCACCGAGGTGTCGACGTTCCCGGTCGCGAAGGAGGACGTCGCGCTCGTCGTCCCGGCCGACGTGCCGGTGGCCGACGTGCTGGACGCGGTCCGCACCGGCGCCGCGGCGAGCGCGGCGGGCGACGTGCTGGAGAGCGCGCGGCTGTTCGACGTGTACACCGGCGAGCAGGTGGGCGAGGGTCAGCGGTCGCTGGCGTTCGCGCTGCGCCTGCGCGCCGCCGACCGCACGCTCACGGCGGACGAGACCGCGGCCGTGCGCGCAGCGGTCGTCGCGGAGGCCGAGCGCCGCTTCGGCGCCACCCTCCGCGCGTAGCCCGCACCGCCGACGGCCCCGTGCCGCGCCCCCTCGTGGGGCGTGGCGCGGGGCCGTCGCCGTCCCGGGCCCCGCCCGCAGCAGCACGAGGTCGTCGGTTGCGCCCGAGGTCGTCGGTTGCGCACCCCCGCCGCTGGACGGAACCGACGACCTCGCCGCGCGCGCCCCGTCGGGAGCAGCCCCGGTGATCGGGCGTTCACCCGATCGCAACCTTCGTGTCCCCCGCTCGTGCTTGTGTATCCGGACATACCGCCCATACGTTGTCAGACGGCTGTGTGACGACTGTGATGCGGCCTGCTGACGAGGGCGCCAGAAGCGCCCCGGGGGATCGGAGAAGATCAGGTGAGCGCTGTACGCACACGCACCAGGTGGGCGGCGAGCCTCGCCGCCGTGGGGGCGATGGTCGGGGTACCCCTGACCGCGGTCCCTGCGGCTGCGGCGGAGGACACCCACACCATCGCGGAGGTCCAGGGCCCGGGCGACACGTCGCCGCTCGCGGGCCAGACGGTCACGACGTCCGGGGTCGTGACCGCGGTCTACGCGACCGGCGGCTACCGCGGCTACGTCATCCAGACGCCGGGCACGGGCGGGGACACCGACGTCTCGGCCCGCACCGCCTCGGACGCCGTCTTCGTGTTCTCGGGCGCCACGGCGGGCTCGGTCGCGATCGGCGACCACGTCCAGGTCACCGGCGCCGTGTCGGAGTACCAGGGCCTGACGGAGATTACGGTCGGCAGCGCCGCCGGCCTGGTCCGGCTCGGCGACGCGCCGGCCCCGGTCGAGCCGGTGACGGCCGCCTGGCCGGCCGACGACGCCGCCCGCGAGACGCTCGAGTCGATGCTCTACCTGCCGTCGGGCGACCTGACGGTGACCAACACCTACTCGACCAACCAGTACGGCGAGGTCGGCCTGGCATCGGGGACGACGCCGCTGATCCAGCCGACCGAGGTCGCCCGCCCGGGCACCCCGGAGTACGACGCGGTCGTCGCGGACAACGCCGCCCGCGCGGTCGTGCTCGACGACGGTGCCAGCACCAACTTCCTGTCGGCCGCGAACACCGGCCTGACCCCGCCGTACGTGTCGCTGGAGAACCCGGTGCGCGTCGGCGCGGCGGCCACGTTCACCGACCCGGTGGTCGTCGACTACCGGAACAGCGCGTGGAAGCTCAGCCCGACGCTGCCGCTCGACGCGGCGAACCCGGGCGGCTACCCGGCCACGTTCGAGAACGACCGCACCGCGGCGCCCGAGGGCGTCGGCGAGGCAGACGTGACCGTCGCGTCGTTCAACGTGCTCAACTACTTCACCACCCTCGGCGCGGACACCGCGTCCTGCTTGCCCTACACCGACCGCGCGGGCACCCCGGTGACCGTCCGCGAGGGCTGCGCGCAGCGCGGGGCGTGGAACCCGGCCGACCTGCAGCGCCAGCAGGACAAGATCGTCGCGGCGATCAACGCGCTCGACGCGGACGTCGTCGGCCTCATGGAGATCGAGAACTCCGCGGCCGTCGACGGCGTGGCGGACGAGGCGCTGTCGACGCTCACCGCCGCGCTCAACGCGGCGGCCGGCGAGGGCACCTGGGCGTTCGTCCCGTCCTCGAAGGAGCTGCCGGACGCGTCCGGGCAGGACTCGATCACCAACGCGCTGATCTACCGGCCGGCCGCGGTCGAGACCGTCGGCGACGCCCGCGCGCTCGGCACGCAGTCCGGCGACGACCAGGCGTTCGGCAACGCGCGCGAGCCGATCGGCCAGGCGTTCGTGCCGACCGGCGGTGGTGAGCAGCTGTTCGTGGTCGTGAACCACCTCAAGTCGAAGGGCTCCGCCGGCCCGTGGCCGGGCGACGCCGACACCGGCGACGGCCAGGGCGCGTCCAACGAGTCCCGGGTCCGCCAGGCCGAGGCGCTGCGCGACTGGGTGCCGACGGTGCAGGGCGACGCCGAGGCGGTCGCGCTGCTCGGCGACTTCAACTCCTACACCCAGGAGGACCCGCTGCAGGTGCTGTACGCCGCGGGCTACACCGACGCGACGACGGCGCTCGACGCGGGGGAGTACTCCTACTCGTACCAGGGGCTCTCGGGTTCGCTGGACCACGTCCTGCTGAACGACGCGGCCCTGGGCCGGGCGACCGGCGCCGACATCTGGAACATCAACGCGGGCGAGTCGGTGGCGCTGGAGTACAGCCGCTACAACGCGCACGGCAGCCTGTTCTACGCGCCCGACGCGTACCGGTCCTCGGACCACGACCCGGTGCTGGTCGGCCTGACCGCCGGTGACACCGGCACCACCCCCGACGGTCCCGTCGACCTCACGCTGCTCAACATCAACGACTTCCACGGCCGGATCGACGCCAACACCGTCGCCTTCGCCGGGACCGTCGAGCAGCAGCGCGCGGCGGCCGAGGCCGACGGCGGCGCCGCGGTCTTCCTGTCCGCCGGCGACAACATCGGCGCGTCCCTGTTCGCCTCCGCGGTGGCCGAGGACCAGCCGACGATCGACGTGCTCAACGCGCTCGACCTGGCCGCCTCGGCGGTCGGCAACCACGAGTTCGACCGCGGCTACGCCGACCTGGTGGACCGCGTGATCGCCGACGGCTCCAACGCCGCGTGGCCGTACCTCGGCGCGAACGTGTACGACAAGGGCACCGAGAACCCGGCGCTCGACGAGTACACGGTCATCGACGTGGACGGCGTGCGGGTCGGCGTCATCGGCGTCGTCACCCAGGAGACCCCGACGCTGGTCAGCCCCGGCGGGATCGAGTCGCTGGACTTCGGCGACCCGGTCGAGGCGGTCAACCGCGTCGCTGCGCAGCTGTCCGACGGCGACGACACCAACGGCGAGGCCGACGTCATCGTGGCGGAGTACCACGAGGGCGCCGGCGCGGGGACGCCGGACGGCGCGACGCTGGAGGAGGAGATCGCCGCGGGCGGCGCCTTCTCCGACATCGCCACGCTGACCTCCGGAGACGTGGACGTGATCTTCACCGGCCACACCCACAAGCAGTACGCCTGGTACGGGCCTGCTGAGCCCGAGGCGTCCGGCGAGTGGACCCGCCCGATCGTCCAGACCGGCTCGTACGGCGAGAACATCGGCAAGGTCACGCTGACGTACGACCCGGCCTCCGACGCGGTCTCCGCGCTCACCGGCGAGAACGTCAAGCGCGTCGCCCCGGCGGCGGGCCAGACCCAGGCCCAGCTCGACGCGGCCCTGGTGGCGCAGTACCCGCGCGTCGCCGAGGTCAAGACGATCGTCGACGCCGCACTCGCCGAGGCGGCCGTGGTCGGCAACCAGCCCAAGGGCTCGGTGACCGCGGACATCACGACCGCGTACGCGGGCGGCTCGTACGCGAACGGGGTCTACACCGGGGGCACCCGCGACGACCGGTCCAAGGAGTCGACGCTGGGCAACCTCGTCGCCGACTCGCTGCTCGAGACGCTGTCCTCGGCGGACCGCGGCGGCGCGCAGATCGGCGTCGTGAACCCCGGCGGCCTGCGGGCGGAGCTGCTCTACGCGCCCGACGGGACCATCACCTACGCCGAGGCCAACGCGGTCCTGCCGTTCGTGAACAACCTCTGGACCACGACGCTGACGGGCGAGCAGGTCGTCACGATGCTCGAGCAGCAGTGGCAGACCAACGCGGACGGCACGATCCCGAGCCGCCCGTACCTGCAGCTCGGGCTGTCGGACAACGTCACGTACACCTACGACGAGTCGCAGCCCCTGGGGAGCCGGATCACCTCGGTGACGGTCGACGGGGAGGCGATCGACCCGGCGGCGGAGTACCGCATCGGGACGTTCTCCTTCCTGGCGCAGGGCGGCGACAACTTCCGGGTGTTCGCCGAGGGCTCCGGCACCACCGACTCGGGCCTGATCGACCGGGACGCGTGGATCGCCTACCTCGAGGCGCACCCGGGCCTGTCGCCCGAGTTCGACGAGCGGGCGGTCGGCGTGCCGGCCCTGCCCGACGAGGTCACCGCGGGCACCGCGCTGGCCTTCCCGGTCACCGGGCTGAACCTGACCAGCCTGGGCTCGCCGCTCAACACGGCGCTCGACGTGCAGCTCGACGGCGCGTCGATCGGCTCGGCCACGGTGACCGACGGCGCGGCGCAGGTCGCGGTGACGGTCCCCGCGGGGACGACCGCCGGCGAGCACGTGCTCACCCTGGTCGCCGCCCCCAGCGGCACCGTCGTGACGCTGCCGATCACGGTGGCCGCCGCGCAGGAGCCGGAGCCGCAGCTCAAGGAGTCCTCGGTCACCCTGTCGGCGAGCCGCAGCAGCCAGTCCTACGGGACCTGGCTGCCGACGCTGCTGATCTCGCAGGTCCGGGTGGAGGGCACCTGGTTCCCGTCCGGGACGGTCGAGTTCCGGGAGGGCGACCGCGTGATCGGCCGCTCGCCGGTGGTGCTCGGCCTGGCGCTCGGCTCCGTGCCGCGCACCGCCTCGGTGGGCGCCCACGAGTACACCGCGGTGTTCGTGCCCTCGCGGCCCGACGTGGTCGCCGGCAGCACCAGCGCGCCGGTGAAGGTCACCGTCAAGAAGTGACCTGAGCCCCGCACGAGGACGGGCCCCCGCCCGCCGGAGCGATCCGGTGGGCGGGGGCCCGTCGTCGTCCCCGCGTCGCCTCCGTGTCGTCGTCCGGTGGGATGCTGCCGGACGTGTACACCGAGCGACCGTCGACCCGCGTCCCGGGTGCCGTGCTGTGGTCGGTGACCGCGCGCGAGCCCGGCCGTGGCGCACCCGTGGCGGCGTCGGCGCGGCCCGCCGCGCGGTCCGGGACCGGGGACCCCGCCGCGGAGGCGGGCCAGGACGTGCTCCCCGACGGCTGCATGGACCTCGTCTGGTCCGGCGGGCGGCTGCTGGTCGCCGGTCCGGACACCCGCGCGCACGCGTCCGACCCGCTGCCCGCGGGCGCGGCGGCGCTCGGGATCCGGCTGCCGCCCGGCGCGGCACCCGTCCTGCTCGGGGTCCCGGCGGACGCCCTGCGCGACGCGCGCCCGGAGCTCGCGGACGTGTGGGGCACCCGGGCGGCACGACCCTGGGCGGACGCGGTGGCGGAGGGCGGGTCGGCGGCCCTCGAGCACCGGGTGGCGGCGCTGCTGGCGGAGCGGGGTGGCCGGCCGAGGGAGACCACGGTGGTCGCCGGGCTGGCCGCCCGCGCCACGCCTGCCGCCGACATCGCCGACCGGCTCGGCGTCACCCCGCGCACCCTGCACCGCCGCTCGCTCGCGGCGTTCGGCTACGGGCCGCGGACGCTCGGACGCGTGCTGCGGCTGCAGCGGGTGCTGCCGCTGCTCGACGCGGGACTCGCGCTCGCGGACGTCGCGCAGCGGGCGGGCTACGCGGACCAGCCGCACCTGTCCCGCGAGGTGCGCGCGCTGACGGGCCGGTCGCCGGCGGCGCTCGCGGCCGGGCGCGCCGGGGCCGCGGCGTCCGCCTGACCTCCGGTCTCCGGCCCCGCCCTCGCCGATCGGCGTGGGCCGCGCCGGAGACCGTAGGCCGCGCGCGCGGGCTGGGCCGGGGCACCCGTCCGGGTCAAGGCGCCCGGCCGGCCCGGGGTGCCCGGGTCAGGCCGCGTCGGCGAACAGGTCGACCGCCGTGCCGTCCGGGTCGTGCAGCACCGCGTACCGCTGGCCCCAGATCGCGTCCCAGGGCGCGAGGTGCCCGGTGAACCCGGCCTGGACCATGCGCGCGTACGTCACGTCCACCTCGGCGGCGTCCGCGCACCGGAACGCCAGCGCCGCCCGGTGACCACCCGACGGCGGCGCCCAGCCCGGGTCGAACGACCGGACCACGTCGACGGTGTCCCAGGCCAGCCGCAGGCCGCCGGGCAGCGTGACCTCCACGTGCGGCTCGGCGTCGGCCGCCGCCGGCAGGTCGAGCCCGAGGGCGCGGTAGAAGGCGAGGGTGCGCGGCAGGTCGGTCGCGACCAGCCCGATCATGTCCAGCTGCGGTGTCATGCGACGACCGTAGGCGTCGCGGCGGGCGCGGGTCGTGGACGTTTCGGACACCCGGCCCGGTCCGCCGACCCGCGCCCCTCGGCTCAGCAGCCGTCCGGCCCGCACGCCTCCGCGTCGGCCGCGCCCGCGATGGTCGGGATCGCCAGCGGCGGGTTCGCGTCCGCCCACGCCTGGGACAGCAGCTGCGCGAACACCTCGACCGGCTGCGCGCCGGACAGCCCGAGCCGGCGGTCGGCGACGAAGAACGGCACGCCCTGGATGCCCAGCGCGGCGGCCTCGGCCTCGTCGGCGCGCACGGCGCCCGCCCCGGCGTCCGTCGCCAGCGCGGTGCGCACGGCGTCGCCGTCCAGCCCGGCCTCGACCGCGATCTCCACCAGCACGTCGAGGTCGTCCACGACCCGCCCGTGCTCGAAGTGCGCGCTCATCAGCCGCTCGACGACCTCGGCCGCGGCGGCGTCGCCGCCCAGCGAGGCGGCGACGTGCACCAGCCGGTGCGCGTCGAAGGTGTTGGCGGGCACCACGGTGTCGAAGTCGTACGCCAGGCCGACCGACGCGGCGACGGCGGTCACCTGGTCGAACATCTGCCGCACCTGGTCGACCGGCATGCCCTTGCGCTCGGACAGCATCTGCGCCTCGGTCAGCCCGGGGTGAGCTGTCGACGGCTCGGCGTCCGGCTGCAGCTCGAACGACCGCCACGTCACGCGGACGTGGTCGCGGTGCTCGAAGTCGGCGAGCGCGGCGGCGAACCGGCGCTTGCCGATGTAGCACCAGGGGCAGGCGATGTCGGACCAGATCTCGACGTGCAGGTCTCTCATGCGGTCAGGAGCACCTTTCCGGTGGTGGCCCGGCCCTCGAGCGCGCGGTGCGCCTCGGCGGCCTCGGCCAGGGGGTAGGTCGCGCCGACCCGGACGTCGAGGGTGCCGGCGGCGACGGCCGCGAACAGCTCGTCGGCCCGCCGGGTGAGCTCGTCCCGGGTGGCGGTGTAGTGGCCCAGGGTGGGCCGGGTGAGGAACAGGGACCCGGCGGCGTTGAGCCGCTGCGGGTCGAACGGCGGCACCGGGCCGGAGGACGCGCCGAACAGCGCGAGCCCGCCCCGCGGCCGCAGGGACGCGAGCGAGGCGTCGAAGGTCGTGGCGCCGACGCCGTCGAAGACCGTGTGCACGCCGCGGCCGCCGGTCAGGTCGCGCACCAGCGCGGGCAGCTCGGTCGTCAGGTCGTCGAGCTCGGTGTACCGGATGACCTCGGACGCGCCGGCGGCGCGGGACAGCGCCTCCTTGTCGGCGGTGCCGACCGTGGTGATGACCCGCGCACCGCGCGCGGCGGCGAGCTGGGTGAGCAGCAGGCCGACGCCGCCCGCCCCGGCGTGCACCAGCACGTCCTGGCCCTCGAGGACGGGGAAGGTCGACGTGACGAGGTAGTGCGCGGTGAGGCCCTGCAGGGGGAGGGCCGCGGCGACCTCGTCCGTGACGCCGTCCGGCACCCGCAGCGCGACGGCCTCCGGCACGACGACGAGCTCCGCGTAGGACGACGGCGCCGACGCCCACGCGACCAGGTCGCCGACGGCGAAGTCCCGCACCTCGCGACCCACGGCCTCGACGACGCCCGCGCCCTCGGACCCGGGCACGTGCGGGAACGGCATCGGGTAGACGCCGCTGCGCCGGTACGTGTCGATGAAGTTCACGCCCGCGGCGCTGAGGCGCACCAGGAGGTCGCGCGGCCCCGGCAGCGGGTCGGGGATCTCGTCGGGCTCGAGGACGTCGGGTCCACCCGGCTCGGTGGCGAGGATCGCGTGCATACGAGCAGCAACGACCGGCCCGGCCCGGGCATTCCGGCCGTGTCAGGGTCCGGGTCGGCGCGGGGTCCGCGTGCTCGCGGCCCGGTCCCCACCCGATTCTCGCGTGACCACCCGTTTCATCGGGTGGCGGCGCGAGAATCGGGTGGGGACGAGGGGCCGGTCCACCCGCACCGGCCCCGCGCGCCACGCCGCGGACGTCCCGATGAATCACTGTGCACTCGGGTGTATGGTCATGCACATGTCCTTCTCCGTCGCCGTCGCGGGCGCCTCCGGGTACGCCGGCGGCGAGACCCTGCGGCTCCTGCTCGGCCACCCCGAGGCCGAGATCGGCGCGCTCACCGCCCACTCCAACGCCGGCACCCGGCTCGGCGCGCACCAGCCGCACCTCCGCGCGCTCGCGGACCGCGTGCTCACCCCGACCTCGGTCGACGAGCTCGCCGGCCACGACGTCGTGGTGCTGGCCCTGCCGCACGGCGCGTCCGGCGAGATCGCCGCGGCGCTCGCGGACCGGGGCGACGGCGCGCTCGTCGTGGACCTCGGCGCGGACCACCGGCTGACGGACCCCGAGGCGTGGCGCCGGTTCTACGGGACCGAGCACGCGGGCACCTGGCCCTACGGCATGCCGGAGCTGCTGCACGCGGGGGAGACCGCGGCCACGGCCCAGCGCGCGGCGCTCGCGGAGGCCCGCCGCATCGCCGTCCCCGGCTGCAACGTCACCGCCGTGACCCTGGCGCTCCAGCCGGGCGTCGCCGCGGGCGTCGTCGACCCGGCCGACCTGGTCGCGGTCCTGGCCGTCGGGTACTCCGGCGCGGGGAAGTCGCTCAAGACCCACCTGCTCGCGTCGGAGGCGCTCGGCTCCGCGCAGCCGTACGCGGTCGGCGGGACGCACCGGCACATCCCGGAGATCCAGCATAACCTCGGCGTCGCCGGGGCCGCAGCGGTCGGGCTGTCGTTCACGCCGGTGCTGGTGCCGATGTCCCGCGGCATCCTCGCCACGGTCACCGCCCCGCTCGCGCCCGGCGCCGACGCCTCGTCGGTCCGTGCCGCCTGGGAGACCGCCTACGCCGCCGAGCCGTTCGTCGAGCTGCTGCCCGCGGGGGAGTGGCCGACCACCGGCGTCACCACCGGCGCGAACACCGCGCTCGTCCAGGTGACGGTCGACGAGGCCGCGGGCAAGGTCGTCGCGCTGTGCGCGCTGGACAACCTGGTCAAGGGCACCGCGGGCGCCGCTGTGCAGTCGCTGAACCTCGCGCTCGGCCTGCCCGAGCGCACCGGCCTCACCACCGAGGGAGTCGCCCCGTGACCGCCGCCATCGAGACCGCGGGCGTGACCGCGCCGGCCGGCTTCCGCGCCGCCGGGGTCACCGCCGGCCTCAAGCCCTCCGGGAAGCCGGACGTCGCCCTGGTCGTCAACGACGGCCCGCTGCAGGTCGCCGCGGGCGTGTTCACCTCCAACCGCGTCGTCGCCGCGCCGGTCGTCTGGTCCCGGCAGGCGGTGGCCGACGGCGTCGCCACCGCGGTCGTGCTGAACTCCGGCGGCGCCAACGCGTGCACGGGCCCCGAGGGCTTCGGTGACACGCACCGCACCGCCGAGCACGTCGCGGAGGTGCTCGGCACGTCCGCCGGGGACGTCCTGGTCTGCTCGACGGGCCTGATCGGCGAGCGGCTGCCGATGGACCTGCTGCTCCCCGGCGCCGACGCCGCAGCCGCGGCGCTCAGCGCCGAAGGCGGCCCCGACGCCGCCACCGCCATCATGACCACCGACACCGTGAGCAAGACCGCCGCGGTCGCCGGCGACGGCTGGACGGTCGGCGGCATGGCCAAGGGCGCGGGCATGCTCGCGCCCGGCCTCGCGACGATGCTGGTCGTGCTCACCACCGACGCGGTCGTCACCGCGGAGCAGGCCGACGCCGCGCTCCGCGCCGCCACCCGGACCACGTTCGACCGGGTCGACTCCGACGGCTGCATGTCGACCAACGACACCGTGCTGCTGCTCGCCTCCGGCGCGAGCGGCGTGACCCCGGACCCCGAGGCGTTCGCCGCCGCCGTGACCGCGGCCTCCGCCGACCTGGCCCGCCAGCTGGTCGCCGACGCCGAGGGCGCCTCGCACGACATCGCGGTCACGGTCACCGGCGCGACCTCCGAGGAGGCGGCCGTCGCCGTCGCCCGCGCGGTCACCCGGTCCAACCTGTTCAAGGCCGCCGTGTTCGGCAACGACCCGAACTGGGGCCGCGTTCTCGCGGCGGTCGGCACGGTGCCGGAGGACGTCGCCCCCTACGACGCCGCCCTGCTCGACGTGTCGATCAACGGGGTCCAGGTGTGCCGCGCCGGCGGGGTCGGCGAGCCGCGCGACCTCGTCGACCTGGCCGCGGCCCGCGAGGTCCGCGTCGACGTCGACCTGCACGCCGGGGACGCCACCGCGACCATCTGGACCAACGACCTCACGCACGACTACGTCCACGAGAACAGCGCGTACTCCACATGAGCCTCGACGCCCCGCCCCCGCACGACGACGCGTTCGACACGCGGACCGACCTGCGCCCCGACCAGAAGGCCGAGGTGCTCATCCAGGCGCTGCCCTGGCTGCAGCGGTTCGCCGGCGCGCTCGTCGTGGTCAAGTACGGCGGCAACGCGATGGTCGACGAGGACCTCAAGCGCGCGTTCGCCGAGGACATGGTGTTCCTGCGCCAGGTCGGGCTGCGCCCGGTCGTCGTGCACGGCGGCGGTCCGCAGATCAACGCGATGCTCGACCGGCTCGGCATCGAGTCGGAGTTCCGCGGCGGCCTGCGCGTCACCACGCCCGAGGCGATGGACGTCGTCCGCATGGTGCTCACCGGGCAGGTGTCCCGCGAGCTGGTCGGCCTGCTGAACGCGCACGGCCCGTACGCGGTCGGCCTGTCCGGCGAGGACGGCGGCCTGCTGCAGGCCCGCCGGCGCACCGCCACGGTCGACGGGCAGCAGGTCGACGTGGGCCAGGTCGGCGACGTCGTGGAGGTGAACCCGGGCGCGGTGCACGACCTGCTCGACGCGGGGCGGATCCCCGTCGTCTCGACGGTCGCGCCCGACATCGACGACCCGACGCAGGTGCTCAACGTCAACGCGGACACCGCGGCGGCGGCGCTGGCGGTGGCGCTCGGCGCGCGCAAGCTCATCGTGCTCACCGACGTCGAGGGCCTGTACACGTCCTGGCCCGACCGGTCCTCGCTCGCGCGGCGGATCCGGGCCGGCGCGCTCGCCGACCTGCTGCCGTCCCTCGACTCCGGCATGCGCCCGAAGATGGAGGCCTGCTGGCGGGCGGTCACGGGCGGTGTCGGCCGCGCGCACGTCATCGACGGCCGTCAGGCCCACTCGATCCTGGTCGAGGTCTTCACGTCCGACGGCATCGGCACGATGGTGCTGCCCGACGACGAGCCCAGCCCCTCGCCCTTCACGTCCCCGATCCCGCGGATCGCACCGACCGTCCCCCACGTCCCCGAGGTGAGCTGAGTGACCGAGCAGCACCTGGAGCCGCAGGACCCCGCCGCGCTGGCCGGGGCCGACTCCGTGGCCCACTGGACCGAGCGCTACGGCCACGCGCTCATGGACACCTTCGGCGCGCCGCAGCGCGTGCTGGTCCGCGGCGAGGGCCCGTACGTGTGGGACGCCGACGGCTTCCGCTACCTGGACCTGCTCGGCGGCATCGCGGTGAACTCGCTCGGCCACGCGCACCCGACGCTGACCGCGGCGATCTCCGCGCAGCTCGGCACGCTGGGCCACATCTCGAACTTCTTCGCGAGTCCGACCCAGATCGCGCTGGCCGAGCGGCTGCTCGCCGTCGCCGACGCGCCCGAGGGCTCCCGGGTGTTCCTCACGAACTCCGGCACCGAGGCCAACGAGGCGGCGTTCAAGATGGCCCGCCGGAACAGCGAGGGCCCCGGCGGCGTCCGGCGCACCCGGGTCCTGGCGCTCGAGGGTGCGTTCCACGGCCGGTCGATGGGCGCGCTCGCGCTCACCTCCAAGGCCGCGTACCGCGAGCCGTTCGAGCCGCTGCCCGGCGGGGTCGAGTTCCTGCCGTTCGGCGACACCGCGGCGCTGGAGGCCGCGTTCGCGGACGGCGGGGGCGACACGGTCGCCGCGGTGTTCCTCGAGCCGATCCAGGGCGAGGCCGGCGTGCTGCCGCTGCCGGCCGGGTACCTGACCCGCGCCCGCGAGCTGACCGAGGCGCACGGCGCGCTGCTGATCCTCGACGAGGTGCAGACCGGCATGGGCCGCACCGGCACCTGGCTCGCGCACCAGCACGCGCACCTCGGCGGCGGCATCCGTCCGGACGTCGTCACCCTGGCTAAGGGCCTCGGCGGCGGGTTCCCGGTCGGCGCGGTCGTCGCGTACGGCGAGCGGGCGGCGACGCTGCTCGGCCGCGGCCAGCACGGCACGACGTTCGGCGGCAACCCGGTCGCCTCGGCGGCGGCGCTGGCGACCATCGGCGTGATCGAGCGCGACGGGCTGCTGGCGCACGTGGCGGACCTGGGCGCCTGGTGGCGGTCGGAGATCGCCGCGCTCGGCCACCCGCTGGTCGCGGAGGTGCGGGGCGAGGGCCTGCTCATCGCGGTGCAGCTCACCGCGCCGGTGGCGGCCGAGGTCGCCTCCCGCGCGCTGGGCGAGGGGTTCATCGTCAACCCGTGCACGCCGCAGACCATCCGGCTCGCGCCGCCGTACGTGCTCACCCGCGAGCAGGCGGCGACGTTCACCGAGTTCCTCGCGGCGCTCCCGCACGACCTGGGGGGCGCGGCGTGAGGCACTTCCTGCGCGACGACGACCTGTCGCCCGCCGAGCAGGCCGAGGTCCTGGAGCTGGGGCTGGCGCTCCGGACGGACAGGTTCGCCCGCCGCCCGCTCGACGGCCCGCGCGCCGTCGCGATCATCTTCGACAAGCCGACGCTGCGCACCCAGGTGTCGTTCACCACGGGCGTCGCCGAGCTCGGCGGCTACCCGCTGCTGGTCGACGGCAACCTCGCGCGCATCGGCGTCCGGGAGTCGATCGCCGACACCGCCCGGGTGCTCGGCCCGCAGGTCGCGGCGGTCGTCTGGCGCACCCACGCGCAGACCCGGATCGAGGAGATGGCCGCGCACGCGGGCGTCCCGGTCGTGAACGCGCTGACCGACGACTTCCACCCGTGCCAGATCCTCGCGGACCTGCTGACGATCGCCCAGCACCGCGGCGGCGTCGCGGCGCTGCGCGGGCTCCAGCTCGCCTACACCGGCGACGGGTCGAACAACATGGCGCAGTCGTACCTGCTGGGCGGCGCGACCGCGGGGATGCACGTGCGGATCGCGACCCCGGCCGCGTACCTGCCGGCGACCGAGGTGGTGTCGGCGGCGGCCGCGATCGCCGCGGAGACGGGCGGCTCCGTCGAGGTGACCGACGACCTCGCCGCGGCCGTCACCGGCGCGGACGCCGTCGCCACGGACACGTGGGTCTCGATGGGCCAGGAGGCCGAGGCCGCCGAGCGCGAGCGGCCGTTCGTGCCGTACCGGCTCGACGCCGCGGCGCTCGCCCTCGCGGCCCCGGACGCGCTCGTCCTGCACTGCCTGCCCGCGTACCGGGGCAAGGAGATCACCGCCGACGTGCTCGACGGCCCGCAGTCGGTGGTCTGGGACGAGGCGGAGAACCGGCTGCACGCGCAGAAGGCGCTGCTGGCCTGGCTGCTGGAGCGTGCCGCGTGACGGCGTCCGCCCGGGCCGACGAGCCCGCCGCCACCACCGGCCGGGTCCCCTCGACCAAGGCCGCCCGGCACGCGCTGATCCGCGACGTGCTGTCCCGGCAGTCGGTGCACTCGCAGTCCGAGCTCGCCGACCTGCTGGCGCACCAGGGCGTCACCGTCACCCAGGCCACGCTGTCCCGGGACCTCGTCGAGCTGCGCGCGGTGAAGATCCGCACGCCCACGGGGTCGCTCGCGTACGCCGTCCCGGGGGAGGGCGGCGACCGGTCGCCGGCCCCCGTGGTCGACGCCGAGGCCCTGGCCGCCCGCCTCGCCCGGCTGTGCTCCGAGCTGCTCGTCACCGCCGAGGCGTCCGGCAGCCTGGTCGTCCTGCGGACCCCGCCCGGGGCCGCCCAGTTCCTCGCCTCCGCGATCGACCACTCGGTGCTCCCGGGCGTGCTCGGCACCATCGCGGGGGACGACACCGTCCTCGTCATCGCCCGCGAGGGCGCCGACGGTCCCGAGGGCACCGCGCTGGCCGCGCGGTTCCTCGAGCTGGCGACGACCGGCTGACGCGCCGGTCCGCCCCCTCCCGCTCCGCACCACTCACGACACCGAAAGAGAAGAACATGACTGAGCGCGTCGTCCTCGCCTACTCGGGCGGCCTGGACACCTCCGTGGGCATCGGCTGGATCGCCGAGGCGACCGGCGCCGAGGTGATCGCCGTGGCGGTCGACGTCGGCCAGGGCGGCGAGGACCTCGAGGTCATCCGCCAGCGCGCCCTCGACTGCGGCGCCGTCGAGGCCTACGTCGCCGACGCCCGCGACGAGTTCGCCGCCGAGTACTGCATGCCCGCGCTGCGCGCGAACGGCATGTACCTCGACCGGTACCCGCTGGTCTCCGCGCTGTCGCGCCCGGTCATCGTCAAGCACCTGGTGCGCGCGGCCCGCCAGTTCGGCGCCACCACCGTCGCGCACGGCTGCACCGGCAAGGGCAACGACCAGGTGCGGTTCGAGGTCGGCATCACCTCGCTGGCCCCCGACCTCAAGTGCCTCGCGCCGGTGCGCGACCTGGCGCTGACCCGCGACAAGGCGATCGAGTTCGCCGAGCGGAAGAAGCTGCCGATCGCGACCACCAAGCACAACCCGTTCTCGATCGACCAGAACGTGTGGGGCCGCGCCGTCGAGACCGGCTTCCTCGAGGACATCTGGAACGAGCCGACCAAGGACGTCTACACCTACACGGACGACCCGACGTTCCCGCCGGTCGCCGACGAGGTCGTGATCACGTTCGCCCAGGGCGTCCCGGTGGCGCTCGACGGCGTGCCGGTCACCCCGCTGCAGGCGATCCAGGAGATGAACCGCCGCGCGGGCGCCCAGGGCGTCGGCCGGATCGACATCGTCGAGGACCGCCTGGTGGGCATCAAGTCCCGCGAGGTCTACGAGGCGCCGGGCGCCATCGCGCTGATCGCGGCGCACCAGGAGCTCGAGAACGTCACCGTCGAGCGCGAGCAGGCCCGGTTCAAGCGCCAGGTCGAGCAGCGCTGGACCGAGCTGGTGTACGACGGCCAGTGGTTCTCCCCGCTGAAGAAGTCGCTCGACACCTTCATCGACGACACCCAGCGCTACGTCTCCGGCGAGGTGCGCATGGTGCTGCACGGCGGCCGCGCGACGGTCACCGGCCGCCGCTCCGAGACCTCGCTGTACGACTTCAACCTGGCGACCTACGACTCCGGCGACACGTTCGACCAGTCGGCGGCGCGCGGGTTCATCGAGATCTACGGCCTGTCGTCCAAGCTCGCCGCCGCGCGCGACGTGAAGTTCGGCAACGCGGAGGACCTCGGCACGCAGGGCGGGATCGACGGTGCCTGAGCAGGCCGGCGCGCTCTGGGGCGGCCGGTTCGCCGGCGGCCCCGCCGACGCCCTGGCCGCCCTGTCGAAGTCGACGCACTTCGACTGGCGGCTGGCGCCGCAGGACATCGCGGGGTCGCAGGCCCACGCGCGGGTGCTGCACGCCGCGGGGCTGCTGGACGACGCGGGGCTCGCGGGCATGCTCGACGCCCTGGAGCGGCTGCGCGCCGACGTCGCGTCGGGGGCGTTCGTCGCCGCCGAGTCCGACGAGGACGTGCACGGCGCCCTGGAGCGCGGGCTGATCGAGCGCGCCGGGGCCGACCTCGGCGGGCGGCTGCGCGCCGGGCGGTCGCGGAACGACCAGATCGCGACGCTGGTGCGGATGTACCTGCGGGACGCGGCGCGCGACATCGTCGGGCTGACCCTCGACGTCGTCGACGCGCTGGTCGCCCAGGCCGAGGCAGCGGGCGACGCGATCATGCCGGGGCGCACGCACCTGCAGCACGCGCAGCCCGTCCTGCTCGCGCACCACCTGCTGGCGCACGCGTGGCCGCTGCTGCGCGACGTCGAGCGGTACGCCGACTGGGACCGCCGCGCCGCGGTGTCCCCGTACGGCTCGGGCGCGCTGGCCGGGTCCTCGCTGGGCCTGGACCCGGCGGCCGTGGCGGCGGACCTCGGCTTCGACGGGCCGGTGGAGAACTCGATCGACGGCACCGCCTCCCGCGACGTCGTCGCCGAGTTCGCCTGGGTGTCCGCGATGCTCGGCGTCGACCTGTCCCGGCTGGCCGAGGAGATCATCCTGTGGTCGACCGTCGAGTTCGGCTTCGTCCGGCTGGACGACGCCTACTCGACCGGGTCGAGCATCATGCCGCAGAAGAAGAACCCCGACGTCGCCGAGCTCGCGCGCGGCAAGGCCGGGCGGCTGGTCGGCGACCTCACGGGGCTGCTGACCACGCTCAAGGGCCTGCCCCTCGCGTACAACCGCGACCTGCAGGAGGACAAGGAGCCGGTGTTCGACCAGGTCGACACCCTCACCGTCCTGCTGCCGGCCTTCGCGGGCATGGTCGCGACGCTGCGGTTCGACACGGCGCGGATGGCGTCGCTCGCGCCGCAGGGCTTCTCGCTCGCGACCGACATCGCCGAGTGGCTGGTCCGCGAGGGGGTGCCGTTCCGGGTCGCGCACGAGGTCGCGGGCGCGTGCGTCCGGGCGTGCGAGCAGCACGAGCCGGCGGTGGAGCTGTGGGAGCTGACCGACGACGAGCTCGCCGCGATCCACCCGGCGCTCACCCCCGAGGTGCGCTCGGTGCTGAGCGTCGAGGGGTCGGTCGCGTCGCGCTCGGCGCACGGCGGGACGGCACCGGTGCGGGTCGCGGAGCAGCGGGACCGGGCCCGCGCGCGGGCCGCCGAGCTGCGGGCGTCGGTGGCGTGAGGCGGCGCGGCGGTCGCTCCCGGCGGCGCGGCGGCGCCGCGGGGTCTGGCACGATCGCCGCGTGGACCTGACGCGCGAGCAGCAGGGGCACGAGGACGCCGCGGGCGTGCTCGTGCCCCTGCTGCTGTCCCGGCCACCGCGGCTGGGCCCCGTGCGGGCGGTCGCGGTCGACGGGCCGGCCGGCTCCGGGAAGACCACGCTGGCCGGGTCGGTCGCACGCCGGTGCACCGAGGCCGGGGTGCGCGCGCACGTGGTGCACATGGACGACCTGTACGCCGGCTGGTCCGGGCTCGAGGGCGACCTCTGGCCGCGGCTCGCCGCCCAGGTGCTCGAGCCGCTGCGCCGCGGGCTGCCCGGGCGGTTCCAGCGGTACGACTGGCACGCCGGGCGGTTCGACGGCTGGGTCGACGTGCCGGTGCCCGACGTGCTGGTGCTGGAGGGCTGCGGCTCGGGCCGGCTCGCGGGCGCTGCCGACCTGTCCCTGCTGGTGTGGGTCGAGGCCGACGACGCGACGCGGCTGGCGCGCGGGCTGGAGCGCGACGGGGCGGACGCGCTGCCGCACTGGCGGACGTGGATGCGGGACGAGGCGGCGCACTACGCCCGCGAGGGCACGCGTGGACGCGCCGACGTGCGGGTCGACGCATGGGGCAGGATGGCCCGGTGAGCCAGGCGGTCGAGGGGAGCGGGGCGGGCGACGCGCGCGCCGTCCCGCCCGCGGCGACGGCCGGCGACCCCGGCGCTCCGGTGCCCGCCGCGTCGCTGCCGGGTCCCGGGCCCGAGCTGCCGGGCGGCGTCCCCGGCGTCGTGCCCGCGCGGACCTGGTTCGGGCGCCCGGTGCTCGCCGTCGCGCCGGACCTGCTCGGCGCCCACGTCACCGTCCGGTCCGACGAGGGCGACGTGACGCTCCGGATCACCGAGGTCGAGGCGTACGCGGGGGAGGCCGACCCCGGTTCGCACGCCTTCCGCGGGCGCACCGCGCGCAACGCGGTCATGTTCGGCGAGCCCGGCCGGCTCTACGTCTACCGGCACCTCGGCCTGCACCACTGCGTCAACGTCGTGACCGGCCCCGCCGGCGCCGCCTCCGCGGTGCTGCTGCGCGCGGGCGAGGTCGTCGACGGCGTGGAGCTCGCGCGCGACCGGCGGCTGCGCTCCGGCGTCGTGGACTCCGACCGGCAGATCGCGCGGGGACCGGCGCGGCTCGCGGTGGCGCTCGGCCTGGACCTGTCCGACTACGGCGCCGACCTCACGGAGCCCGGGGGACGGGTCGTGGTGCACCGGGACCCCGACGCGGTCGTCGGCGCGCACGCGACGGGACCGCGGGTCGGTGTCTCGGGGCCGGGCGGCGACGCCGCCCGGTACCCCTGGCGGTTCTGGCTCGCCGGCGAGCCCACGGTGTCCGCCTTCCGGCCCGCGTATCGCCGGCCGGCGTCGGGAAGCAGCCCGCAGCGCGGGACGACGCCGGCATGACCTCTTCCGCCGACGGTGCGGCCCCGCGGCCGCGCGATGCAAGGAGCACGACGTGACCCACCTCCTGGACGAGCTCGCCTGGCGCGGCCTCGTCGCCCAGACCACCGACCTCGACGCCCTGCGCGAGGCGTTCGACGCCGGACCCGTGACCTTCTACGCCGGGTTCGACCCGACCGCGCCCTCGCTGCACCACGGGCACCTCGTGCAGCTGGTGCTCATGCGGCACCTGCAGCTCGCCGGACACCACCCGCTCGCCCTCGTCGGCGGGGCCACCGGCCTCATCGGCGACCCGCGGATGTCGGGGGAGCGGGTGCTCAACACCAAGGACACCGTCGCCGAGTGGGTGCAGCGCCTGCAGTCCCAGATCAGCCGGTTCCTCGACTTCGACGGGGACAACCCCGCGCGCATGGTGAACAACCTCGACTGGACGGGCGAGCTCACCGCGATCGACTTCCTGCGCGAGGTCGGCAAGCACTACCGGCTGGGCACGATGCTCGCCAAGGACACCGTCGCCCGGCGGCTCGCGTCCGACGAGGGCATCTCGTTCACCGAGTTCAGCTACCAGATCCTGCAGGGCATGGACTACCTGGAGCTGCACCGCCGGCACGGGTGCACGCTGCAGACCGGCGGCAACGACCAGTGGGGCAACCTGCTGTCGGGCGTCGAGCTGATCCGCAAGTCCGAGCACGCCTCGGTGCACGCGCTCACCACGCCGCTCATCACCAAGGCGGACGGCACCAAGTTCGGCAAGTCCGAGGGCGGCGCCATCTGGCTCGACCCCGAGATGATGAGCCCGTACGCCTTCTACCAGTTCTGGCTCAACCAGGACGACGCCGAGGTGGTCGGCTACCTCAAGGTGTTCACGTTCCGCAGCCGCGAGCAGATCGCGGAGCTCGAGGAGGCCGTGGCCGCGCGGCCCGCGGCGCGCGAGGCGCAGCGGGCGCTCGCCTACGACGTCACGTCCCTCGTGCACGGGGTGGACGCGACCGAGAAGGTCATCGCCGCGAGCCGGGCGCTGTTCGGCGGCGGGGACCTGGGCGAGCTCGACGCCGCGACGCTGTCCGCCGCGGTGGCCGAGCTGCCGTCGGCGGACGTCGCGGTCGGCGACCCGCTCGTCGACGTGCTCGCCGCGACCGGGCTGGTCGCCAGCAAGGGCGCGGCCCGGCGGGCGATCGCCGAGGGCGGGGCGAACGTGAACAACCGGAAGGTCACCGACGAGGCCGCGGTCGTCGAGGCCGGCGACCTGCTGCACGGGGAGTACCTGGTGCTGCGGCGCGGGAAGCGGACGCTGGCGGTGGCGCGGGTGGCCGGCGCCTGATCGGCGTGCGCGGTGCCGGGCACCGCGCGCACGCAGGTCGGCGGATGCCGGCGACGGGAGGGGCGGTCCGCGGGTGCGGGGCGCCCCTCCTGCATGTGCGGTGCGGCCGGCGGGCGAGGTCGCCCTCGCGCCGAGGCGATCCGGGGGGCACCGGCGTACGCCGGGGTTGCGCGCTCCGGGGCCGTGGGTCAGGGTGGGACGAGCGCGAGGGTGCTGGGACCGAGGTCCCGGTGCTCCCGACGGGGGTCACCCTGGCCGCCGCGGGGCGAAAGCCCAGGTGGGACGGGGTGCGGGGAGCGCCCGCGCCGCCGGTTTGACGACGGTCGGACGGCGTGCGTAAGGTATCTCCTCGTCGCCCGGCAGGGAGGAACGGACACCGAGGGTCACCTCGATGGCTGGTCCCGCGGACGACGACCCCCCGGTACGACCTCCAGGTGCTTCGGCGCCTGTTCGGTCGCGCCGGACCGGGACTCCTGGCTCTGCTCCGCGAAATGCCGCGGACAAAGCGGGTCGGAAAGCCTGGTAGAGTTTCGGAACGTCGGAAACGCCCGGTAAACGGGCGGTGAAGACAGGAAAGAAGCTCTGGTAGAGTTCAGGAACGCGAAGAAACGCCGGAAGGCGCGGAAAGCGGGCCAGGAACTCTGGTAGATTGGAACCGAGCCTCCGGCCGGACGCCCTTCACGAGGGTGGACGGGGGATGCGCGTCTGTTCTTTGAGAACTCAACAGTGTGCCTAGTAGTTGATGCCAAGATGGTTCATCGGCTCGGGTGGCCGCCTCGTTCGGGGGTGGTTGTTCGGTGTCGGTGGGTCTTGGTTGATACGGAAGCCTTCCCGACCCCGTCGGGTGGCTTCTTTAGCAGCCGAATTGACTGATCCTCGCTCGCCAGCGGGTGGGGGTCGTTTCGTGTGTCGGTGGATCGCCGCTTTCGGGTGGTGGTTGCCAATGAGACATCTACGGAGAGTTTGATTCTGGCTCAGGACGAACGCTGGCGGCGTGCTTAACACATGCAAGTCGAACGGTGAAGCCCAGCTTGCTGGGTGGATCAGTGGCGA
>NZ_JAHVCI010000054.1:0-29441 GCF_019265565.1 Cellulomonas sp. PS-H5 | reverse complement strand
GGTCCCGCCGCGAGCGCCGCGGCGGCCGCGGCCGCGTCGTAGGCCTCCCCGCGCCGCGCGGCCTCGGCGAGCGCCGCCACCACCTCGTCGGGCTCGGCCCGGTCGGCGGGGTCGGCGGCCAGCGCGTCCCACAGCGCCCCGGCGGTCACCGGCCCCAGGCCCGCCAGGTCCGCGTCGCCGCTGCGCGTCCGGACCAGCACCGCCTCCAGCGGCCGGGTGCCGAACGGCGCGCGGCCGGTCGCGGCGTACGCCAGCAGCGCGGCCCAGCCCCACCAGTCCGTGGCGGGCGTCGGCTCCGCCCCGTCCACGAGCTCGGGCGCGAGGTAGCCGGGGGTGCCGACCACGAACCCGGTGGAGGTCACCCGGGTCTCGTCGACCGACTGGGCGATGCCGAAGTCGATGAGCACCGGACCGTCGGCGGTGACGAGCACGTTGCTGGGCTTGAGGTCGCGGTGCACCACGCCGGCCGCGTGCACCGCGCCGAGCGCGTCCCGCAGGCCGTCGGCCAGCCGGTGCAAGGCGGCGGCGTCCAACGGACCGCGCTGGCGCACGTGCTCGGCGAGGTCGGCGCCCGGGACGAGCTCGGTGACGAGGAACGCCTCGGTCGAGTCGGCCTCCGCGTCCAGGACGGCGGCGACGCCGGGGTGCCGGAGCCGCTGCAGGGCGAGCACCTCGCGGCGCAGCCGCTCGCGCGAGGACGGGTCGGCGCCGATGTGCGGGTGCAGCAGCTTGAGCGCCACCGGGGTGCCGCCGCCGTCGACCGCGCGGTACACCGTGCCCATGCCGCCGGAGCCGAGCGGCGCGAGGATGGTGTACCCGCCGATCTCGGCGCCCGGCGACAGCCCGATGCGCTCCATGCGGGCACCGTAGCCGCCGCTCGGGCGGGGGTCGTGGTGCCGCGCGGCGGGACCCGTGAAGGCACCCGGACGCGCGGTCGGGACCACGGCCGGGACTGCGCCGTCCCCGGGCGGTCGGTGCTCGGTCACGTTAAGGTCGAGCCGACACCAAGGAGATGGACTTCAGTGGATTCTGCTGGTTATGACCTGGTCGTCGTCGCGAACCGCCTCCCGGTCGACGTGACCGTGGGCGAGGACGGCGCGCCGAGCTGGACCCGCTCCCCGGGCGGCCTCGTGACCGCCCTCGAGCCCGTCGTGCAGAAGTCCGACGGCGCGTGGGTCGGCTGGGGCGGCTCGGCCGACCTCGAGCTCGAGCCGTTCGACGCCGACGACATGCGGCTCGTCCCCGTGAAGCTGACCGAGGACGACCTCCGCTTCTACTACGAGGGCTTCTCCAACGACACGCTGTGGCCGCTCTACCACGACGTGATCCAGCCCCCGACGTTCCACCGGCAGTGGTGGGACGCCTACCAGCGGGTGAACCGCCGGTTCGCGGACGCGGCGGCGGCGCAGGCCGCGCCCGGCGCGACGGTGTGGGTGCACGACTACCAGCTGCAGCTGGTGCCGAAGTTCCTGCGCGAGCTGCGCCCGGACGTCCGGATCGGCTACTTCCACCACATCCCGTTCCCCCCGCTGGAGATCTTCGCCCAGCTGCCGTGGCGGCTCCAGGTCGTCGAGGGCCTGCTCGGCGCGGACCTCATCGGGTTCCAGCGCGGCGGCGACGCGGCCAACTTCGTCCGGGTGGTCCGCCGGCTCACCGACCGCACCACGCGCGGCCAGATGATCACGCTGACCGACGCCGACGGCCGGGTCGAGCGGCACGTGCGCGCCGCTGCGTTCCCCATCTCCATCGACTCGAAGGCGTTCGACCGGCTCGCCCGCACCCCCGAGGTGCAGCAGCGCGCCAAGGAGATCCGCGCCGAGCTCGGCGACCCGGAGGTGCTGCTGCTCGGCGTCGACCGGCTCGACTACACCAAGGGCATCCGGCACCGGATCAAGGCGTTCGAGGAGCTGCTCGAGGACGGCCGGATGACCGTGCCGGAGTCGACGCTGGTGCAGGTCGCCTCGCCCAGCCGGGAGAACGTCGGCGCCTACCAGCAGCTCCGCGAGGAGGTCGAGGCGCAGGTCGGCCGGATCAACGGCGAGCACGGCGAGCTCGGCCACGCGGCCGTGCACTACATGCACCACTCCTACCCGATGGAGGAGATGGCGGCCCTGTACCTGGCGGCCGACGTCATGCTGGTCACCGCGCTGCGCGACGGCATGAACCTGGTCGCGAAGGAGTACATCGCCGCGCGGTCCGACGACCGGGGCGCCCTGGTGCTCAGCGAGTTCACCGGCGCCGCCGACGAGCTCGGCGGCGCGGCCATCCTGGTCAACCCGCACGACATCGCCGGCCTGAAGAACGCGATCCAGCACGCCGCGAACATCGACCCGCGCGAGGCCCGCAAGCGGATGCGCCGCCTGCGCCGCCGGGTGCTGGAGAACGACGTCGCGCACTGGTCGGAGTCGTTCCTGTCGGTGCTGACCGCCGTCCCGGTGCGCGAGCGCCACGTCTGAGGAGCTCCGCAGTGCCCGCAGCACCCACCCCGCCCGCCGAGCCCGCCGGCACCGACGACCTCCGCGCCGCGCTCCGCGCGCTCGTGGCCGACCCCGCCCGGCGCCCGCTGCTGGTCGCGCTCGACTTCGACGGCACGCTCGCGCCGCTGCAGGACGACCCCGAGGCGTCGCGGCTGCTGCCGGGGGCCGTGGCCGCGCTGCGCGAGCTCGCGGGGCACCCGGACGCGGTGCGCCTCGCCCTGGTCTCCGGCCGCCCCGCCGCCGACCTGCACCGGCTGGCCGAGGTCCCGGCCGGCACGGTGCTGATCGGCAGCCACGGCGCCGAGCGCGCCCGGGTCGGCGAGCACGGCCTGGACCGCGACGTCCTCACGCTCACCGACGACCAGTCCGACCGGCTGACCCGGCTCGGCGGGGAGATGCAGGCGGTCGCGCGCGGGCGGGACGGCGTCTGGGTCGAGACGAAGCCCGCCGCGGTGGTGGTGCACACCCGCATGGCGGACCCGGGCACCGGCGACGCGGCCGAGCGGGAGGCGCTCGGCGTCGGCCAGCGCCTCGGGTCCGTGACGCTGCACGGCAAGAAGGTCGTCGAGGTGTCCGTGCTGGACGCCGACAAGGGCGCCGCGCTGGTGGCGCTCCGGGACGAGCTCCGGGCCGGGTCGGTGCTGTCCGCCGGCGACGACGTCACCGACGAGCACGCCTTCGAGGCGCTCGGGCCCGACGACCTCACCGTCAAGGTCGGCGACGGCCCCACCGCCGCCCGGTACCGCGTGCCCGACCCCGAGGCGCTGTCCGCGCTGCTGGCAGGGCTGGCGGCGGACCTCGCGTCCGGGGCCGCCGGTGCCGGCGGGGCCGATCCCGCGCGCGGAGCGCCCCCCGGGGCGTAGGTTCCGGTCGTGGGGCGACGACGCGAGCCGATGCAGGACGTCGAGCTGGTCGACGTCGGCACCGACCTGCCGCTCGCCCCCGAGGCCGAGGACCCCGAGGCGGAGGCCGCACGCGCCCGCCGGGTCGCCCGGCGCCGGCGCGCGCTGCGCCGGTGGTGGCCGGTCCCGGTCGTCGCCGCGCTCGCGCTCGTCGGCACGCAGGCGCTGCTCGACGCCCGCGAGGACGGCCGGGTCGCCGCCCGGCAGGAGGTCGCCGGGGTGCTGCGGACCGTCGCGCCCGGCCTGCCCGCCGCGCACCGGTACAGCCAGGAGACGGCGTCGGTCGTGCTCTCCGGCATCCCGGTGGACGACCTGCGGATCGGCGTCGCGTCGCCGCCGTGGGACGCCGCCCGCGAGCTGGTCGCGCTCGACCGCGACGGCACCCAGGTCTGGTCGACGTCGCTGGAGGACGGCGGCCGGGCGGAGCCCGACGTCGGCATGGAGTACCCGACCTGCGTGCCCGACGCCGAGCCGGTGGCGACCGTCCGCTGCCTGGTCCTCGACCGCGGTGCGGCCGACGCCGCCGACGACTCCGGGAGCTGGGCGCCGGCCGCGCCGAGCGCGGCCCGCCTCGTGGCGCTCGACGCCACGACCGGCGAGCTGCGCGCCACCCGCCAGGTCGCGCCGATGTCGGGCTGGGGCGGCGCCGACGGCCTCCAGGTGCTCGCGTCGATCGCCGACGGCACCCTGCGGGTCTCCGCGTGGGACACGGCGGCGGACCGGGGCGCGCCCGACGACGGCGGCGCGGCCCCGCTGTGGCGCACCGACGTCCCGCTCACCGACCCGGAGGCCGCCGCGCGGCTCTTCTACCCGCCGGGCGTGTCCGTCGCGCCGGGGCGGGTCCTGGTGCAGGGCGAGCTCGGCTCCTGGGCGTTCGACGCCGACGACGGGCGGCTGCAGGCGTCCGGGGCCGACTACCTGTCCGTGTCCCGCACAGGGCACCTGCTGGCCAGCGGCGGCACCGGTGCGCGGCTGCTCGACGACGACGGGGAGCCCTTGACCGACCTGCCCGGCCAGCCGCTCTGGCTGTCCGTCGACGACGGGTCGGTGCCCGGGGTGGAGCTGGTGGCCTCGTCGACCTCGGAGGGCCGGGTCCTGGTCGGCGTGGACGCCGAGTCGGGCGCCGAGCTGTGGACGTCGCCGCACCCCCGCTGGTCGGACCCGGCCGCGGTGCTGCTCGAGGGCACGCTGTACGGCGCGGACACGGACGGGCTGTGGGCGCTCGACGTGGCGACCGGCCGCGAGGTCTGGCGCACGGTCGTAGAGGTGTCCGGCGACGGCGCGTCGGTGATGACGGACGGCCGGTACGTCCTGGTCCTGGCGCGGCCGGACGCGCTCGCGGGGCTGGGGGTCGCGGTCGGGGACGCGCCGACGGCGTCCGGGCGGGCCGACGAGGGGGGCGGGACCGACCCGGGCTCCCCGCGCGCGCTCGCGGCGTTCGCGCTGTCCTCCGGCACCCCGGCGTGGGCGACGCGGCTGCCCGCCGACGTGCAGGGCGTGTGGCCGTACGGCGGCGACCTGCTCGGCTACGGCGCCTCGGACGTCGTCGTCCTGAACTGACCGCGCGAGTTCACCCGCAGGTCAGCCTGGTGTGGTTGGATGTCCGTGGACCGAGGGGGGTCACCCGACCTCCCTCGACCCGTGTCAGCGAAGACACTCTGACACTCTTCACGACGGATCGTCCGGCACGTACCTGCCGGTGAAGGGATCGATGAACCATGGCTACGGTCACGTTCGACAAGGCCACCCGGGTGTACCCGGGCACGGAGCGTCCCGCGGTGGACGCCCTCGACCTGCACATCGAGGACGGCGAGTTCCTCGTCCTCGTCGGCCCCTCGGGCTGCGGCAAGTCGACCTCCCTCCGCATGCTCGCGGGCCTGGAGGACGTCAACGCGGGTCGCATCCTCATCGGCGACCGCGACGTCACCGACGTCCAGCCGAAGGACCGGGACATCGCGATGGTGTTCCAGAACTACGCGCTTTACCCGCACATGACGGTCGCCGACAACATGGGCTTCGCGCTCAAGATCGCCGGCACCCCGAAGGCCGAGATCCGCACCCGCGTCGAGGAGGCCGCCAAGATCCTCGACCTGACCCAGTACCTCGACCGCAAGCCGAAGGCCCTCTCGGGTGGCCAGCGGCAGCGCGTCGCGATGGGTCGCGCCATCGTCCGCCAGCCGCGCGTCTTCCTCATGGACGAGCCGCTGTCGAACCTGGACGCGAAGCTCCGCGTGCAGACCCGCACCCAGATCGCGTCGCTCCAGCGCCGCCTGGGCGTCACCACGGTCTACGTCACGCACGACCAGACCGAGGCGCTGACCATGGGCGACCGCATCGCGGTCCTCAAGGACGGCCTCCTGCAGCAGGTCGGCACCCCGCGCGACATGTACGACACCCCGGCCAACGTGTTCGTCGCCGGCTTCATCGGCTCCCCGGCCATGAACATCGGCACGTTCCCGATCACCGACGGCGTCGCGAAGGTCGGCTCGGCCGGCATCGCCGTGCCGCGCGACGTGCTCGGCACGCTGGCGTCGGACGACAACAACTCCATCACCATCGGGTTCCGCCCGGAGGCGCTGGACGTCGTCCCGCAGGGCACCCCGGACTCGATCCCGGTGTCGGTCAACATCGTCGAGGAGCTCGGCTCCGACGCGTTCGTGTACGGCTCGCTCGTCGGCGAGGCCGGCGCGGCGGACGTCCACTCCGGCGCCGGCGACGCGCAGGTCATCGTGCGCGTCGACCCGCGGCAGGTCCCGGCCAAGGGCGAGACCATCCACGTCCGCATCCGCACCGGCGAGCAGCACCTGTTCCACGCCGGCTCGGGCGAGCGCATCGCGCACTGACGCACCACATCTCCACGCCGTAGGGGCGGGGCCGGCACGCACCGGCCCCGCCCCTTCGTCGTCCGGATGGGAGAATCGACCCATGACCCCTCGCACGCGCCTGCAGATCACCGCGGCCGCGCCGGACCCGGCCCTGCTCGACCTGCCCTGGGACGTGCCGCTCGCCGACTGGCCGGCGGAGCGCCTCGCCGCCCTCCCCCGCGGCATCTCCCGGCACACCGTGCGGTTCGCGCGGCTGTCCGGCCGGGTCGTCGCGATCAAGGAGATCGGCGAGACCGTCGCGTACCGGGAGTACGAGCTGCTGCGCCAGCTCGGCCGCCTGGACGTGCCGAGCGTCGAGCCGGTGGGCGTCATCACCGGGCGGACGTCGCCCGACGGCGAGCCGCTCGAGGCCGTGCTCATCACGCAGCACCTGCGGTTCTCGCTGCCGTACCGCGCGCTGTTCAGCCAGGCGCTGCGCCCCGACACCGCGACCCGGCTCATCGACGCCCTCGCGGTGCTGCTGGTCCGGCTGCACCTCGTCGGCTTCTACTGGGGCGACGTGTCGCTGTCGAACACGCTGTTCCGCCGGGACGCCGAGACGTTCGCGGCCTACCTCGTCGACGCCGAGACCGGCGACCTGCACGACGAGCTCACCCCGGGTCAGCGCGCGTACGACCTCGAGGTCGCGCGGGTCAACATCATCGGCGAGCTCATGGACCTGCAGGCCGGCGAGTTCCTGGACGAGGACGTCGACGCCGTCGCGATCGGCGACGCCCTGGCCGAGCGGTACGAGGAGCTGTGGTCCGCGCTGACCAGCTCCGAGTCGTTCGGGCTGAACGAGCGCTGGCGGGTGCAGGCCCGGATCGAGCGGCTCAACGACCTGGGCTTCGACGTCGGCGAGCTCGACATCACCACCGACATCGACGGCACCACGGTCCGCATCCAGCCGAAGGTCGTCGACGCCGGCCACCACTCGCGCCGGCTCATGCGGCTCACCGGCCTCGACGTGCAGGAGAACCAGGCGCGCCGGCTGCTCAACGACCTCGACCAGTACGTGGCCGCGATGGACCGGCAGAACGACGACGAGACGTTCGTCGCGCACGACTGGCTGACCGACGTGTTCGAGCCCGCCGTCCGCGCCGTGCCGCGCGACCTGCGGCCCAAGCTCGAGCCCGCGCAGCTCTACCACGAGCTGCTCGACCACCGGTGGTTCCTGTCGGAGGCGCAGAAGCGCGACGTCCCGATGCGCGAGGCCGTGAGGTCCTACACGCAGGACATCCTGCCGAACCGCCCGGACGAGGAGTCGATCCTGGGCGTCTCGGCGGCGGACCTGCGCGAGGACACGGACGTCATCCCGGTCGTCCGGGACTGACTACAGCTCGACGCGCTCGTTCTCGCCCTCGAGGCGCTCGCCCTTCGCCTTCGCCTTCACGAAGCTGAGCAGCGTCGCGACCCGGCCGCCGGGGGCGTCCCAGTACTCGGCGGACTCGGCGCGCACGCGCAGCAGCACGGCCTGCGGCGAGTCCGGGCCGTCGGGCAGCCACGCCTCGACGCCGGCGCTCCACAGCTCGCGCTTCTTCGCGGTGTCCTCGACCGGCTCGGCGACGCCCGCCACCGACACCCAGGTCGCGCCCGACCCGACGGTCACGTTGACCCGCGGGTCGGCGGCGACGTGCGCGAGCTTACGGGAGCCCCGCTCGGCGAAGAACCACAGGTCCCCGTCGAACTCGACCTCCTGGAGCGCCATCGGGCGCGCGATCAGGGTGCCGTCCGGGGCGACGGTGGTGAGCACGCCGAGGCGCTCGTCCTTCAGCATCCCGGCGACGGTGCGGACGGGATCGGTGGTGTCGTGGCTCATGCACCCACTGTCCGCCGCGCGCGGGGCGCCCGCACCTCGGGGCGCGCGGCCCGCGCACGTCCGCCGAGATAGGACCGTCCCGCCGAGGTAGGACCCTGCACGGTCCTATCTCGGCGCGTGCGTCCTATCTCGGCGCACGAAGCAGCGCGGCCGGGCGGGTCAGGAGGCGCGGGTGCGGGCGACCTCGTAGAGGGCGATGCCCGCGGCGACGCCGGCGTTGAGGCTCTCGACCTCGCTCGCGATCGGGATGGACGCGATCGCGTCGCAGTGCTCGCGCACCAGGCGGGACAGGCCCTTGCCCTCCGAGCCGACGACCAGGACCAGCGGGTCGGCCGAGTACGGCAGGTCCGCGACCGCGACGTCACCGCCGCCGTCCAGGCCCACGATGAAGCAGCCGGCCTCGTGCAGCCGCTCCAGCGCCCGCACCAGGTTGGTGGCCCGGGCGACCGGGACGCGCGCGGCGGCGCCCGCGGACACCTTCCACGCCGACGCCGTCACGCCGGCAGACCGGCGCTCGGGGACCAGCACGCCGTGCGCGCCGAACGCGCCGGCGGACCGGAGCACGGCGCCGAGGTTGCGCGGGTCCGTCACACCGTCGAGCGCGACGATCAGCGGCGCGCGGTCGCTCGCGGCGGCGACGTCCAGCAGGTCCTCGACGTCGCCGTAGTCGTACGGCGGCACCTGGATCGCGACGCCCTGGTGCACCGAGCCGTCGGTGAGCCGGTCGAGCTCGGGCTTGGTGACCTCGAGCAGCGGGTAGCCGGCCTCGGTCGCGGTGCGGAGGATCTCGCGGGTGCGGTCGTCGGCCTCGAGCCGGGTCGCGATGTACACCGCGGACACCGGGATGCCGGCGCGCAGCGCCTCGACCACGGAGTTCCGCCCCGCGACGACCTCGGTCGCGCCCGCGCCCCGCGCCTTGCCCGCGGCGGCACCGCCCCGCCCGGCCGGGCGGCTGCCCGAGCCGCGGGTGCCCGCGACCGCACGGCGCTCGGCCGCGGCCTTCTTCTTCGCGGCCGGGTGGTACGACCGGTCCTCGGCCTTGGGGGTCGGGCCCTTGCCCTCGAGCCCGCGGCGGCGCTGGCCGCCCGAGCCGACGGAGGCGCCCTTCTTGGAGCCCGGCTTGCGTGTGGCGCCGCGGCGCTGGGAGTTCCCGGCCATCAGTCCTCGTCCTCGGTGGTCTGGCGCGCGGCGAGTGACCAGCGCGCGCCGGTGGCGTTGTCCTCGACGGCCACGCCCGCGGCCGTCAGGCGGTCACGGATCGCGTCCGCGGTGGCCCAGTCGCGGGCCGCACGGGCGGCGGCGCGGGCGTCGAGCTCGGCGCGCACGAGGGCGTCGAGCGCCTCGGCGTGCCGGTCGTCGGCCGCGGCCGTGCCCCACTGCTCGCCGGCCGGGTCCAGGCCCAGCACGTCGAGCATGGCGCGCACGGCCACGAGGCCCGCGCGCACGGCGGCGTCGTCCCCGGCGGCCAGGGCGGTGTTGCCCGCGCGCAGGTGCTCGTGCACGACGGCGAGCGCCGCCGGCACGTTCAGGTCGTCGTCCAGCGCGGCGCCGAAGCCCTCGGGCAGCTCCGCCGTCGCCAGCTCGGCGGCCTCGACCGCGCCCACCCGCTCGGTGGCGCGCTGCACGAAGCCGGCGAGCCGGTCCCACGTGGCCTCGGACTCGGCGAGCGTGTCCGGGGTCCACTCCAGCATCGAGCGGTACTGCACCGCGGTCAGCGCGTACCGGACGACGGCCGGGCGCACCGTCTCCAGCAGCGTGCTGACCAGCAGGCCGTTGCCGAGCGACTTGCTCATCTTCGCGCCGGCCTGGGTGACCCAGCCGTTGTGCAGCCAGTACCGGGCGAACCCGTAGCCCGCGGCGCGGGACTGCGCCTGCTCGTTCTCGTGGTGCGGGAACCGCAGGTCCAGGCCGCCGCCGTGGATGTCGAAGGTGTCGCCCAGGTAGCGCTGCGCCATGGCGGAGCACTCCAGGTGCCAGCCCGGGCGGCCCCGGCCGAACGGGGTCTCCCACGAGGCCGTCTCCGGCTCCCCCGGCTTGGCGGCCTTCCAGAGCGCGAAGTCGTGCGGGTCGCGCTTGTCGTCGGCCGCGCCGTCGGGTGCCGGGGCCATGTCGTCGAGCCGCTGGCTGGTGAGCGAGCCGTAGTCGGCGTACGAGCGCACGTCGAAGTAGACGTCGCCCTCGGCCGCCACGTAGGCGTGCCCGGTGTCGACGAGGCGCTGCATGAGGGACACCATCGCGGGCACGTGGCCGGTGGCGCGCGGCTCGTAGGTGGGCGGCAGCACGCCGAGCGCGTCGTAGGCGGCGGTGAACGCGCGCTCGTTCTGCATCGCCCACGCCCACCACGCGACGCCGGCCTCGGCCGACTTCGCCAGGATCTTGTCGTCGATGTCGGTGACGTTCCGGACGAGGGTCACGTCGTGCCCGGTGCGGCGGAGCCAGCGGACCAGGACGTCGAACGCGACCGCGGACCGGACGTGGCCCACGTGCGGGGGCGCCTGGACCGTCGCGCCGCACAGGTAGATGCCGACCGCGCCCGGGGTCACGGGGACGAAGTCGCGCACCTCGCGGGTGGCGGTGTCGAACAGGCGCAGGCTCACGAGGGTCAAGGCTACCGGTCGGGGCGCTCCGGGCCGGTGGCGACCGGCTCCCGGTCGTCGGCGAACCGGGCCGCCTCGGCGCGCAGGGCGTCCAGCACCCGCCGCACCACCCGGCGCGCGCGGCGGTCGGGGCGCACGAGGGCGTCCACCCGGCGCCCCGCGCGGACGCCGGCGAGCGGCACCAGCACCGCGCCGCGACGGCCCGCGGTGTGCCGGGGCAGCAGGCTCACGCCGTGGCCCGCGGCGACCAGGGCCTCGACGACGCCGAAGTCGTTGAACCGCTGCACGATCCGCAGCGGCCGCCCCGCCACCGCGCCGACGGCGTCCAGCACGCCCGCCACCGGGAAGCCGGCCCGCACCGCGATCCACGGCTCGTCGGCGAGGTCGGCCGGGGTGACGGTCGCGCGGCCGGCGAGCGGGTGGCCGGGCGGCAGCGCGACGTCGAGCGGCTCGCGCAGCAGCGGGACGACGTCGACGCCCGCCGGCCAGTCGGCGCCCGCGTCCGGGCGGTGGGCGACGACGAGGTCGAAGTCGGCGGTCAGTGCGGGGAACTCGTCCTGGGCGACGTCCTCGTCCCCGAGCTCGACTCGCACCCCGTCCATCGCGGCGACCCGGCGGAGCAGGCCCGGCAGCAGCAGCTCGGCGCCCGACTGGAACGCGGCGACCCGGACCAGGCCGTGCGGGGCGGACCGGAACGCGTCGACGGCCGTCTCCGCGCGCTCGAGCGCGACCGCCACGTCCGCGGCCGCGTCGGCGAGCGCGTGCCCGGCGCCGGTGAGCCGCACGCCGCGGCCGGATCGCTCGACCACCTCGGCCCCGGCGTCCCGGGCGAGCGCCCGCAGCTGCTGGGACACCGCGGACGGGGTCAGGTGCAGCGCGGCGGCGGCCGCGGTGACGCCGCCGCGGTCCCGGACCGCCCGGAGCGTCGCGAGGTGCCGGGTGTCCATGCAGCGACGCTACAGGGACGCTCCGCGATCTTTCGATGGTGCTGCACGGTGGACGCGAGCGAGGATCGGCGCATGCCACCCCGGGACCGCCTGCTCGCCCTCGTCGTCGCCGTGCTCTGGGGGCTGAACTTCCCGGCGATCCACCTGTCGCTCGAGCAGTTCCCGCCGTTCTTCCTGGTGGCCCTCCGGTTCGCGCTGCTCGCCGTGCCGACGCTGCTGCTCGTGCCCCGGCCGCGGGTCCCGGTGCGCTGGCTGCTCGGGTACGGCATCGGGTTCGGGGTGCTGCAGTTCGCGTTCCTCTACCTCGCGATGGACACCGGCATGCCGACGGGGCTGGCGTCCCTGGTGCTGCAGGCGTCCGCCCCGTTCACCGTGCTGCTCGGCGCGGCCTGGCTGCGGGAGCGGATCACCGCGCGGCAGGCGGTCGGCGTGGCGGTCGCGATCTGCGGGCTGGGCGGGATCGCGGCGCTGCGCGCCGGGGCCGGGGCGTCTGCGGGGCTGCTGCCGGTCGTGCTGACGCTGTGCGGCGGGCTCGGCTGGGCGTTCGGCAACGTGTCCAGCCGGCAGGCCCACCCGGACAGCCCGCTGCGGTTCATGCTGTGGATGTCGGTCGTGCCGCCGCTGCCGATGCTGGCGCTGTCGCTCGTGCGCGAGGGGCCCGCGGCGATCGGCCGCTCGCTCACGACCCTCGGGACCGCGACGGGGGCATGGGCGCTGGCGGGGCTGGCGTTCACGGTCCTGGTGGCGACCGTCGTCGGGTCGGGGATCTGGACCGCCCTGCTGGCCCGGCACCCGTCGGGCGTGGTGGCGCCGTTCTCGATGCTGGTCCCGGTCGTGGGCATCGCCGCGTCCTGGGCGTTCCTGGGCGAGCGCCCGTCCGCGCCGGAGCTGGCCCTGGGCGCGGTCGTGGTGGCGGGCGTCCTGATCGCCACCCGCCCCGGACCGCCCAGCCCCGCACCGCCCACGCCCGCCGTCGCTCTCCCGCCCACCCCCACGAGAGCCTCCCTGCCGAGATGACGACTCTCGGCTGTCCCGCGGCACCCGCGCACAGCCGAGAGTTGCCATCTCGACAGGAGTCGCCGAGTCTCCAGGTGCGGACTGTCGATCCTCGTCGCGGCACAGGCGCGCGATGGAGACTCGGCGCGCGACCCGGCGCGCGGCGGGGCGCGCGGCGCGGCGCGCGGGAGCGCTAGGCGCGCGGGGCGATCAGGGCCGTGGCGATCGCGGCGATGCCCTCGCCGCGGCCCGTGAGGCCGAGACCGTCCGTGGTCGTCGCCGAGACCGAGACCGGGGCGCCGGCCGCGGCCGTCAGCGCGGCCTCCGCCTCGGCGCGGCGCGGGGACAGGCGGGGACGGTTGCCGATCACCTGCACCGCGACGTTGCCGACCGCGAACCCCGCCTCCCGCACCAGCCGCGCGGCCTCGGCCAGCAGGGTCGTCCCCGCGGCCCCGGCCCACTCCGGGCGGGACGTGCCGAACACCGACCCCAGGTCGCCGATCCCGGCGGCCGAGAGCAGCGCGTCGGCCGCGGCGTGCGCGGCGACGTCGGCGTCCGAGTGGCCGGCCAGGGGCGCCTCGCCCGGCCAGGCGAGGCCCGCGAGGTGCAGGACCGCGCCGGGCGCGGGCTCGGGGTCGTTCGCGTGCACGTCGACGCCGACGCCCGTGCGTGGCAGGCCCGGCACGCCGGCCCCCGCGCCCTCGGGCACCCCGCCCGCCGGCCCCGCGGCCGCCGCCGTCACGCCCGCGCCCCGTCGCGCACCGCGGCGTCCCGGGCCAGCAGCTCCGCCACCGCCAGGTCCCGCGTCGTCGTGATCTTCATGGCCTGCTCCTCCCCGGGCACGACCCACACCCGCTCCCCCAGCGCCTCGACGAGCGAGGCGTCGTCGGTCGCGGCGGTCGCCTCGGACGCGGCCCGGTCGGCCCCGGCGGCGTGCGCCGCGTCGAGCAGCGCCCGGTCGAACCCCTGCGGCGTCTGCACGGCGCGCATGGTGGCCCGCGGGACGGTCGCGACCACAGGGGCGCCGCCGTCGACGGGCTCGCCGACCTGCTTGATCGTGTCGGCGACCGGGAGCCCGGGCACGACGGCCCGGTGGCCGGCGCGCACGGCGGCCTCGACGGACCGGATCAGCGCGGGCGACGCGAGGGCGCGCGCGGCGTCGTGCACGAGGACGACGTCGACGTCGTCGGCGAGCGCGGCGAGCCCGGCGGCGACGGACGCCTGCCGCGACCCCGCGCCCTCGACGACGGTCACCGGCACGCCGATCCCCGGCCGCACGGGACCGCCGAGCAGGGCCCGGAAACCCCCCGCCCGCCCGGGCGGGACGGTGACGACCACGGACAGCACGACGCCCGACGCAGCGAGGCGTCGGGCGGCGTGCACGACCAGCGGGACCCCGGCGAGCTCGACGAGCGCCTTCGGTCCCGGCAGGCCGAGCCGCGTGCCGCTGCCGGCGGCGGTCAGGATCGCCGCGGTGGGCATGCGGGCGCGGTCGGCCGGTGTCGGAGGGTCAGCGCGCCGTCAGGACGCGAGCACCTCGTCGAGGATGGCCTCGGCCTTCTCCTCCTCGGTGTGCTCGGCCAGCGCGAGCTCCGAGACGAGGATCTGCCGGGCCTTGGCGAGCATGCGCTTCTCGCCCGCGGACAGGCCGCGGTCGGCGTCCCGGCGCGAGAGGTCGCGGACGACCTCGGCGACCTTGATCACGTCGCCGGAGGCGAGCTTCTCGAGGTTGGCCTTGTAGCGGCGCGACCAGTTGGTCGGCTCCTCGGTGTAGGGGGCGCGCAGCACGTCGAACACGCGCTCCAGGCCCTCCTGCCCGACGACGTCCCGCACACCCACGAGGTCGACGTTCTCCGCCGGCACCTCGATGGTCAGGTCACCCTGGGCGACCTTCAGCTTGAGGTAGATCTTGTCCTCGCCGCGGATGGTCCTGGTCTTGATCTCCTCGATCAGCGCTGCACCGTGGTGCGGGTAGACAACCGTCTCCCCAACAGTGAAAGTCATCTGCAGGTGTCCCCTTTCGCGGAAGCCCAGTCTACCACGCGGCAACGGGGGGATTTCGTGGAGATCAGCGGCGTTTGCGCAGGTCAGGGCGTTGCGGACCACGTCAGAGATTCGACACGCCGCGCGACGTGGTGGCGGGACGCCCGCGGGTGGCTAGTCTCCGACGAGGGCCCCGTGCGACCCCGTCCCCGGCCGCGCACCCCGCTGACCTGCGACGACGCCGTCGATGGGACCGAAGGCCCACGCAGCCGCCGAGAGGCCGTGCACGGCACCCCCGCGCCCACGTAGGCTCGGCCTCGCACGCCCGCGCGCGTGCCGCAGCCCCCCGCGCACCGCAGCGCCCGCCCCACCGCACCGAGGAGTCCACCGTGGCCCGCAGCCGCACGTCCGCCCGTCCCGTCGTCGTCGGGACCGTCCTGGCCCTCGCGGCGGCCCTGTCCGGCTGCTCGGTGACCAACCAGATCACCACCGAGGTCGCGTACTCGGCGTCGGACGGCGTGCGCGCGACCCTCGGCGACCTGACGGCGGAGAACCTGCTGATCGTCGCGGAGGCGGCCGACGCCCCCGGCGCGCTGCAGGGCGCCCTGACCAACCGCGGCGACGAGGCGCTGACCGTCGAGCTGTCGCTCGAGGGCTCGTCCGAGCGCGTGCGCGTCGAGTCCGGCGCCACCGTGCTGCTGGGCGGCGGCTCCGGCGAGGGCGGCGCGGACGGCGACGAGCGCGAGCAGGTCGTCTTCGACACCGCGGGCGCCCCGGGCTCGACCGTCGAGCTGACGCTGAGCACCGGCGCGGCGGGCGACGAGACCGTCCCGGTCCCCGTCCTCGACGGCACGCTGCCCGAGTACGCGGACCTGGTCCCGGAGGTCGTCGAGGAGACCCCCGAGCCGACCGCGACCCAGACGGCCTCGGCCGAGGACACCACGGAGCCCGGCACCGGGGAGACGACGGCGCCGACCGCCGAGGCGACCGCCGGCACCGAGGGCTGACGTCCCCGCGGGCCCCGTCCCGCCCCCACGCACGGCACAGGCCCCGTCCACCACGGACGGGGCCTGCGTCGTACGGCCCGGGCGGTCGGCGCGCGGCTCCCCTCCCGACCCGCGCGCCGGTCGCCGTGCCCCCGCGGCTCAGCCGAAGCGGCCGGAGATGTAGTCCTCGGTCGCCTGCTCCTTGGGCGACGAGAACATCGTGGCGGTGTCGTCGATCTCGATGAGCTTGCCGGGCTGGCCGGTGCCGGCGATGTTGAAGAACGCCGTCCGCTCCGAGACGCGGGCCGCCTGCTGCATGTTGTGCGTGACGATGACGATCGTGTACTCGCTCTTGAGCTCGGCGATCAGGTCCTCGATGGCGAGCGTCGAGATCGGGTCGAGCGCGGAGCACGGCTCGTCCATGAGCAGCACCTGGGGCTTCACCGCGATGGCGCGGGCGATGCACAGGCGCTGCTGCTGGCCGCCGGACAGGCCGGAGCCCGGGCGGTCGAGGCGGTCCTTGACCTCGTTCCACAGGTTGGCGCCGCGCAGCGACGCCTCGACGAGGTCGTTCGCGTCGCCCTTCGAGATCCGGCGGTTGTTCAGCCGGACGCCGGCGAGCACGTTCTCCGCGATCGACATCGTCGGGAACGGGTTGGGGCGCTGGAACACCATGCCGACCTGGCGGCGCACGGCCACCGGGTCGATCTCGTCGCCGTAGAGGTCCACGCCCTCGACCGCGACGGTGCCCTCGACGCGCGCGCCGGGGATGACCTCGTGCATGCGGTTGAGCGTGCGGAGGAACGTCGACTTCCCGCAGCCGGACGGGCCGATGAACGCGGTCACCGAGCGGGGCTCGATGGTCATGTTCACGTCCTCGACGGCCTTGAAGGCGCCGTAGTAGATGTTCAGGTCCTTGACGTCGATGCGCTGAGCCATCTCGGTCGTCTCCTTGGGTTCTGAAAGGGGAGGTGGGGGCGGTCGGTCAGCGGATCTTCGGGGCGAAGAGCCGGGTCACCAGGCGCCCGATGAGGTTCAGCACCATGACGATGAGGAAGAGCGTGAGGGCGGCGGCCCAGGCGCGCTGCAGGTTGATGTCCGGGATGCAGCTCGCGTCGCCGTCCGAGCACGGGACCAAGCCCTGAGCGTACTGCCGGTACACGTAGACGGGCAGGGTCATCATGCGGCCCTCGAACAGGTTGAAGTTGATCGAGTCGACCACCCCGACCGTGAGCAGCAGCGGGGCCGTCTCGCCGATGACGCGGGCGATCGCCAGCATCACGCCGGTGGTGAGGCCGGCGACGGAGGTGCGCAGGACGACCTTGATGATGGTCAGCCAGCGCGGCACGCCGAGCGCCAGGGAGGCCTCGCGCAGCTCGTTCGGGACGAGCCGGAGCATCTCCTCGCTGGACCGGATCACGACCGGGATCATCAGCACGGACAGCGCGACCGAGCCGATGGCGCCGAACTTCGCGCCCGGGCCGAGGAGCAGCGCGAACAGCGCGTAGGCGAACAGGCCGGCGACGATCGACGGGATGCCCGTCATGACGTCGACCAGGAAGGTCACCAGCCGGGCGAGCGCCTTGCCGTTGCCGTACTCGACCAGGTAGATCGCGGCGAGCAGGCCGATCGGCACCGAGATCAGCGCGGCGAACAGCGTGATCTCCAGGGTGCCGACGATGGCGTGGTAGATGCCGCCCGCGTCCATGCCGCCGAACACGCCGCGCATGGAGTTGAGCAGGAAGTAGGAGTCGAGGCGGCCGATGCCGCGGGACACCACGGTCCAGGTGAGCGACAGCAGCGGGATCATCGCCAGCACGAACGCGGAGATGATCAGCACGCGCATCGTGACGTCGGTGCGGCGCCGGCGGCGGTCCGTGGCCTGCAGCGCCTCGCGCAGCGACGCGCCCGCCGGGGTCGGCGTCGTGGGGGTCGGGGTGGTCGTCATGTCAGTTCGCCCCCGAGAAGTCCTTGCGCCGCGCGACGATCGCGCGGGCGGCCATGTTCACGGCCAGGGTGATGATGAACAGGGCGAGACCGGTCGCGATCAGCGTCGCGACGCCGGTCTGGTTGGCCTCGGGGAACTGCGCGGCGATGTTCGCGGCGATCGTCTGCTGCTGACCGGCGGCGAGCAGCTGGAACGAGTAGAGGAAGCCGGGCGACAGGATCATCAGCACGGCCATCGTCTCGCCGAGCGCGCGGCCCAGGCCGAGCATGGCGGCCGACACGATGCCGGAGCGGGCGAACGGCAGCACGGCCATCCGCACGACCTCCCACTGCGTCGCGCCGAGGGCCAGCGCGGCCTCCTCGTGCAGACGCGGGGTCTGCAGGAACACCTCGCGGCAGATCGCGGTGATGATCGGCAGGATCATCACCGCGAGCACGACGGCCACGGTCATCATCACGCGGCCGGTCGGCGAGACCACGCCGCCGAAGAACGGGATCCAGCCGAGGTACGTCCCGAGGAACTCCCACACCGGCTGCACGACCGGGCTGAGCACCAGGCCGCCCCACAGGCCGTAGACGACCGACGGGATGGCGGCGAGCAGGTCGACCACGTACCCGAGCGCGCTGGCGAGCCGCCGCGGCGCGTAGTGCGAGGTGAACAGCGCGATGCCGATGGCGATCGGCGTCGCCAGCAGCAGCGACACCGCGGCCGCGAGCAGCGTGCCGAAGATCAGCGGGCCGACGAAGCCCAGCAGGCTGGTGTCCTCGGGGAACCAGCTGACCGCGTCCGACAGCTCGGACGAGTCCGCGGTGAGGGCCGGCCACGCGCGCTGGACCAGGAACACGGCCACGGCGGCGAGGATCACGAGGATCAGGACGCCGGCCCCGGTGGCGAGCCAGCGGAAGGCGAGGCTGCCGCCGCGGTCGCCGTGGCCCGAGCGCAGCCTGCGGGCCGTCGTGCCGGGCTTCACCGGCTCGGTGGGCCCCGCGGTGCGGGGCTGGGTGCTGGTCACACGGTCTCCAGGGGGAGGGGGAGGAGAGAGGTCGTGCCTCGCGCCGACGGCCGGCCCACCGCGAGGTGGACCGGCCGGGGTCCGGGCGGGAGGGGCGGCCGACGGGTCACGACGACCGCCCCTCCCCCCGGGTGATCAGGACGCCAGGGTGATCGCGTCGATCGACGCCTGGACGTCGGTGCGCAGGTCGTCCGAGATCGGCGCGGAGCCCGCGGCCGACTCGGAGGCCGCCTGGCCCTCGGCGGAGGCGACGTAGGTCGCGAACGCCTTGACCAGGTCGACGTCGTCCTGCGAGTCGTAGGACTGGCAGACGACCAGGTACGAGGCGAGGATCAGCGGGTAGGCGCCGGCCTCGGTCGTGGTGCGGTCGATGTCGATGACGATGTCGCCCTCCTCGCGCGAGTCGTCGCGCGGGGAGACGTCGAGGGCGGCCGCGGCGGCCTCCTCCGACGGGGCGACGAACTCGTCGCCGACCTGGATCGAGACCTTGCCGAGCGAGCCGGCCTTCGAGGCGTCCGCGTAGCCGATGGTGCCCTGGCCGCCCTGGACGGTCTGGATCAGGCCGGAGGTGCCCTGGCCGGACTCGCCGCCCTCGACCGCCCAGTCGCCGGAGGCCTCGGCCGTCCAGGCGCCGTTGCCGGCCTTCGCCAGGTAGTCGGTGAAGTTCTTCGTGGTGCCGGACTCGTCCGAGCGGTGCACGGTGGTGATCGCCAGGTCCGGCAGCGTCGCGTCCGGGTTCGCCTCGGCGATCGCCGGGTCGTTCCAGTTCGTGATCGTGTTGTTGAAGATGTTCGCGATCGTCTCGGCCGAGAGGTTCAGCTCGGTGACGCCCTCGAGGTTGAAGACGACGGCGATCGGGGAGATGTAGACCGGCAGGTCCACCGCGTTCGCGCCGAAGCAGCGCTCCTGCGCCTGGGCCAGCTCGTCCTCGTCGAGCGCGGAGTCGGTGCCCGCGAACTTCACGGAGCCGTCGAGGAACGCGGTGCGGCCACCGCCGGAGCCGACCGGGTCGTACGAGACGGTGACGTCGGGGTTCGCGTTCTGGAACCCGGCGCGCCAGGCCTCCATCGCGGACTCCTGCGACGAGGCGCCCGAGCCGGCGAGCTCACCCGAGAGGGAGCTGGTCGAGCCGGTGTCGGAACCGCCGGAGGTCTCGGCGGCGCCCGTCGGGTTGTCCGAACCACATGCCGTGAGGGAGAGGGCGACGACGCCGGCGAGGGCGAGGGCACCCGTACGACCGCGGTTGAGCTTCACAGTGTTGTCCGTCCTGTCGTGACGCGGCGCGCACCCGTCTGTGCGCGACCTGGCGCCGACGCTAGGGAGCGCAGGTGACCAGGCTCCCGTAGGCGGGTGAACGGACGGTGAACGAGCGGACAATCCTGGCGAGGACCCGCGTGGCGCGCGTCACGCCCGGCCGGTCAGGCCGGCTCGTCGTCCAGCAGCTTGTAGCCGAGGCCGCGCACGGTGACCAGGTGCGTGGGGTTGCCCGGGTCCGGCTCGATCTTGGCCCGCACCCGCTTCACGTGCACGTCGAGGGTCTTGGTGTCGCCGACGTAGTCGGTGCCCCACACCCGGTCGATGAGCTGGCCGCGGGTGAGCACCCGGCCCGCGTTCCGCAGCAGCAGCTCGAGCAGCTCGAACTCCTTGAGCGGGAACGCCACGGGCTGGTCGTCGACCGTGACGGTGTGCCGCTCGACGTCCATCCGGACCCGGCCGGCGGCGAGCACGCCGTCGTCCTCGACCTCGTCGTCGGCGCCCGCCCCGCCCGCGGCCGGCGCCTGGCGGCGGCGCAGCACCGCGCGCACGCGCGCCAGCAGCTCGCGGGACGAGTAGGGCTTGGTCACGTAGTCGTCGGCCCCGAGCTCCAGGCCGACGACCTTGTCGATCTCGCCGTCCTTCGCCGTCAGCATGATGACCGGGACGTCGGAGCGCTGCCGGATCCGGCGGCAGACCTCGGTGCCGGACATCCCGGGGAGCATGAGGTCGAGCAGCACGAGGTCCGCGCCCTCGGACTCGAACGCCTCGACGGCCTCGGTCCCGGTGGCGGCGGTGGTGACCTGGAACCCCTCGCGGCCGAGCAGGTACGCCAGCGGGTCGCGGTAGGACTCCTCGTCCTCGACGAGCAGGATGCGGGTCACGGGGTCAGGCCTCCGGTGCGGTGTCGGGGTGGGCGGCGTCGGCGCGCGGGGCGTCCGGGCCGGGTCCGTCGGGGACGACGAGGGGCTGCGGGCGGTCGTCCGCGGCCGGGGTCGGCGGCTGGCCGGCGGCGACCGGGAGCCGCAGGGTGAACGTGGAGCCGCGGCCGGGCTGCGACCACACCTGCACGTCGCCGCCGTGGTCGGCCGCGACGTGCTTGACGATCGACAGGCCGAGGCCGGTGCCGCCGGTCTCGCGGCTGCGGGCCGGGTCGACGCGGTAGAACCGCTCGAACACCCGGTCCTGCTCCTCGGGCGAGATGCCGACGCCCTGGTCGACCACCGCGATCTCCACCAGGCCGTCGCGGCTGCGGACGCCGACGCCGACGGTGGTGCCGGCCGGCGAGTAGCGCACCGCGTTGTCCAGCAGGTTGCGCACGGCCTGGACCAGCATCGTGGGGTCGCCGAACACCCGGGTGCCGCGCTCGCCGCCGACCTGGAAGCCCATGTCCTTCGCGGCGGCGCCGGTCCGCGCGCGGTCGACCGACTCCGCGACGACGGCGTCGACGTCCACCACCGCGATGTCCTTCAGCGCGCCGGCCACCTGCAGCCGGGACAGCTCGAGGATCTCGTGCACCAGCTCGGAGAGCCGGTGCGCCTCGCCGACCATCCGGCCCGCGAACCGGCGGACGGCCTCGGGGTCGTCCGCGGCGTCCTGCACCGTCTCGGCGAGGAGCGACAGCGCGCCGACGGGGGTCTTCAGCTCGTGGGACACGTTGACGACGAAGTCGCGGCGGATCGCCTCCAGGCGCCGGGCCTGGGTGTTGTCCTCGGCCAGCACCAGCAGCAGGCCGGGCGCGACCTGGGCGACGCGGACCTGGAGCATCACGGTGCCCGGCCCCAGGGGGCCGCGCGGCAGCTCCAGCTCCTCGTCCCGGATCAGGCCCGTGCGGCGGACGTCGGCGATCAGCTCGCGCACCGCGGCGTGCACGACCATGCCGTCCCGGACGACGCCGAGCGCGAACGCCGGAGGGCTCGCCCGGACGACCCGGTCGTCGTCGTCGAGCACGACCGCCGCCGAGCGCAGCACCGCGAGCGTCCGCACCACGCCGTCGTCGACCTCCGGCTCCGGGCGCGGCGGGGCGCTGCGCTGCGCGCGCTCGCTGAACCGGAACGCCATCGTCGCCCCGATGCCGGTGAGCAGACCCAGCACGCCGACCAGCAGCGCGCCGAGACCGTTGAGACCCTCCACGGCGCCAGCGTACGGTCGCCGTGGGCGTGCCACGGACCGGCACGGCCACGCCGCCAGGCGGACGGGCGCAGTGTTCATCTCCGTTCACCGCGCGGCGGCCTGCCGTTCACCGGCGCGTTCACCCAGGCGTGCGAGCGTGGGTGGCCGGGACCAGACTGGTGCACCCACGCACGCCCGCGCGCGACCTGCGCGCGAACGAGAGGAAGCCATGCGGGAGATCTTCGAGGCCGAGCTCAAGCAGCTCGGGGACGACCTGGTGGCGATGAGCCGCCGGGTCGAGCACGCGATCGGGGCCGCCGGCGAGGCGCTGCTCCACCAGGACCTGGCCCTCGCCGAGTCGGTGATCGCGGACGACCTCGCCATCGACGCGCTGGAGCGCGACCTCGACGAGCGCTGCGTCCTGCTGCTCGCCCAGCAGCAGCCGGTCGCCACCGACCTGCGCGTCGTCGTGTCCGCGCTGCGGATGAGCGCCACGCTCGAGCGGATGGGCGACCTGGCCCGGCACGTGGCGCAGGTGGCGCGCGGCCGGTACCCCCACGCCGCGATCGACCCGGCGCTCACGGGCGTGTTCACGGAGATGAACGAGGCCGCGCGCCGCGTCGCCCAGCGCACCACCCACGTGCTGAGCTCGCACGACCTCACCGAGGCCGAGGGCATCGAGCGCGACGACGACCTGCTCGACTCGCTGCACGAGGAGACCTTCCGCGTGCTGCTGAGCCCGACCTGGGCCGGCACCGCGCAGCAGACGGTCGACGTCACGCTGCTCGGCCGGTACTACGAGCGGTTCGGCGACCACGCGGTCTCGGTCGCGCGCCGCATCGTCTACCTGGTCACCGGCGAGTTCGCGGGCGACGGCAGCGGCATCCGCTGACCCCGCCCGCGGACGGCCGTCCGCGCACGAGGCCCGTCTCCCCCGCCGCACGGGGGGACGGGCCTCGTCGCGTCCGGGGGGGCGCCGCGCCTGGACGACGCGGGCCGGGGACGACGAAGGGGCCCGGGCCGACGTGGTGTCGGCCCGGGCCCCTTCGCGCGTGCGTCGCGCTGCCGGTCAGCGGCCCTGGTTCGCGACCGCGGCGATGGCCTCGGCGGCCGCGTCGGGGTCGAGGTACGTGCCGCCGGGGTTCGTCGGCTTCAGGGTGTCCTCGTCCAGGTGGTAAACGAGCGGGATGCCGGTCGGGATGTTGATCCCGGCGATCGTCGCGTCGTCCACGTCGTCGAGGTACTTGACGATCGCGCGGATCGAGTTGCCGTGCGCGGCCACCAGGGTGGTCTTCCCCGCCTTGAGGTCGGGCACGATCTGCTCGTCCCAGTACGGCAGGGCGCGGTCGAGCACCTGCTTGAGCGCCTCGGCGCGCGGGATCGGCTCGCCGGCGTAGCGCGGGTCGCTGTCCTGCGAGAACTCCGAGCCGAGCTCGATGTCCGGCGGCGGGACGTCGTAGGAGCGGCGCCAGAGCATGAACTGCTCCTCGCCGTACTCCTGCAGGGTCTGCTTCTTGTCCTTGCCCTGCAGCGCGCCGTAGTGGCGCTCGTTCAGGCGCCACGAGCGCTTGACCGGGATCCACAGGCGGTCCGCGGCGTCGAGCGCGTAGTTCGCGGTCGTGATGGCGCGGCGCAGCAGCGACGTGTGCACGACGTCCGGCAGCACGCCGGCGTCGGTGAGCAGCGTGCCACCGCGCTTGGCCTCCGCGACGCCCTTCTCGGACAGCGCGACGTCGACCCAGCCGGTGAACAGGTTCTTCGCGTTCCATTCGCTCTCGCCGTGGCGGAGCAGAACGAGGGTGTAGGTCATGGGTCCCATCCTGCCGCACGCGGCGCCCGGGCGTCGGGGGACGTTCGGCCCGCGGAACACGGGGCCCGTCGCCGGGCGTTGCAGCCGGTATGCCGATCACCGGGGAGTACCAGCCCAGCACCGACCAGCGCTCGCGGGACCAGGTGGAGCTCATCGAGAGCTCCGGCGGGACGCGGGGCACCACGATGCGCGGGATGCCCGTCGTCGTCGTGACGATGCTCGGCGCGAGGTCCGGCAAGGTCCGCAAGATCCCCGTGATGCGCGTCGAGCACGACGGCGCGTACGCCGTGGTCGCGTCGCTCGGTGGCGCCCCGAAGCACCCCGTCTGGTACCACAACCTGCTGGCGCACCCACTGGTCGAGCTGCAGGACGGGCCCGCGAAGGCCGACTACACCGTCCGCGAGGTCTCCGGCGCGGAGCGCGAGCTGTGGTGGGCGCGGGCGGTCGAGGCGTACCCGGACTACGCGGACTACCAGACCCGCACGTCGCGGGTGATCCCGGTCCTGGTCCTGGAGCCGGTCGCCGGCTGAGGGCTCAGACCGCGAGGCGCGCGCGGCGCTCGGCGGCCAGGGCGTAGACCTTGAGCACCTGCTCGGCGGTCGCGTCCCAGCCGTACTGCTCGGCCACCCGCCGGGCGCCCGCCCGCCAGGTCGTGCGCGACGCCGGGTCCGCGAGCGCCGTCGCCAGCGCGTCCGCCCACACCGCGGGGTCGTGCCCGCGGACCTGCCGTCCGGACACGCCGTCCTGCACGACGGACCGCAGCCCGCCGACCGCGGACGCGACGACGGGGGTGCCCGTCGCCTGCGCCTCGACGGCCACCAGGCCGAACGACTCGCTGCGCGACGGCACGGCCACGAGGTCCGCCGCGGCGAACCACCGGGCGAGGTCGGCGCGCGCGACGGGCGGGTGGAACCGCACGTCGTCCGCCACCCCGGACGTGGCGGCGAGCGCCTGCAGCTCGGTCAGCGCCGTCGCCCGGCCGCTCGGCCCGCCGAGGACGACCAGCAGCGGGACCGGCCGGCCCGTCGCGCGGAGCACGCCCAGCGCCCGCACCAGCACGTCGGGCGCCTTGAGCGGCTGCACCCGGCCCGCGAACACCACGACGTCCCGGTCGACGGGCAGCCCGAGCTCCCGGCGCAGGGCGGCGCGGTCGGCGCGCGGCCGGAAGGTGCTCAGGTCGACGCCCGGCGCGACCACGTGCACCCGCTCGGGGTCGGCGTCGTACATGCCGACGAGGTCCTGGCCCTCCTCGGCGGTGCTCGCGACCAGCGCGTCGGCGGCGGCGACCACCTGCTCCTCGCCGATCACGCGGGTCGCCGGCTCGGGGCTGTCCCCCGGCGCGAGCGCGGCGTTCTTGACCCGGGCCATCGTGTGCATGGTGTGCACCAGCGGCACGTCCCAGCGCTCGGCCGCGAGCCAGCCGACCTGGCCGGACAGCCAGTAGTGGCTGTGCAGCACGTCGAACCAGCCGGCGGGCCGGGCGGCGCCGACGCGGAGCACGCCCGCGGTCACGGCGCAGAGCTGGCCGGGCAGGTCGTTCTTGTCCAGCCCCTCGTACGGGCCGGCCGGCACGTGGTGCACGAGCACCCGGTCGTCGTGCTCGTCGAGGTGCACCGACTCCGGCAGCGCCGAGGAGGTGGCGCGCGTGAAGATCTCGACCGCGGCGCCGCGGCGGGCCAGCGCCCGGGACAGCTCGGCGATGTAGACGTTCATCCCGCCCGCGTCGCCCGTGCCCGGCTGGTCCCGGGGCGAGGTGTGCACGGACAGCATGGCGATGCGCTGCGGCTCGTGCGGCACGACGGGGCTCCGGGAGGGGGGACGACAGGCGGACTCCCCCCATTGTCGGTCATCTGGAGGGGTACGCACCGCGTGACGCCGACCACCCGGGTGGGATCGAGGGGTTCCCGAGAGCCGAGGCTCAGGGGCGCGCGGCCCGGAAGTCCTCCTCCAGCTGCTCGAGCGACCGGTCCCGGGTCTCCGGGAGCACGAACCGCACGAACAGCCAGGACAGCACGTTCAGCGCCGCGAACAGCAGGAACGTCCCGTTGACCCCGATCCCGGCGACCACCGACGGGAAGAACCCGGAGATGACCGCGTTCGCCGCCCAGTTCCAGAACACGCAGAGCCCGATCGCGAAGCCGCGCACCCGCAGCGGGAACAGCTCCGCGAGGATCACCCAGCAGACCAGTCCCACGGACGACTGGTTGAAGCCGACGAACAGCACCAGGAAGAACGTGACGGCCACCGACCGGCCGGTGCCCTCGGGGATCGCCGCCGAGCACAGCGCGATCATCAGGTGCGACGCGATGATGCCGGTGAGGCCGACCAGCAGCAGCCCGCGCCGGGTGACGCGGTTGATGACGCGCAGGCCGATAAGCATGCCGAGCACCGAGAACACGCCGTTGAGCACGTTCGCGACCAGGGCCACGTCCCCGCTGAACCCCGACTGCCGGAGCAGCTGGGTGCCGTAGTACATGACGGCGTTGATGCCGCCGAGCTGGTTCACCACCGCCACGCCGACGCCGATCAGCACGAGCCGGCGCACCCAGGCGAGCCGCAGCTCCCCCCAGCCGCCCTGCCCGCGCGCGGCGTCGGTGCGCTCGAGGGCGACGAGGTCGCGGACCTCGCGCAGCTCCGCGGCCGCCCGCCCCGGGTCGCGCACCTGCCGGAGCACCGCGAGCGCGTCGTCCTCCCGGCCGCGGGACAGCAGCCAGCGCGGCGACTCGGGCATCCGGAGCATCCCGGCGAACAGCGCGACCGCGGGCACGGCCTGCACCGCGAGCATGTACCGCCAGACGCCGGGGTGGTCGGACCACACGGTGCCGATGACCGCGTTGATCACGAACGCGGCCAGCTGCCCGACGACGATGGCGATCTCGTTGCGCCCCGTGATCGCGCCGCGGCCCTCCGTGGGCGCGAGCTCGGCCAGGTAGACCGGCACCGTGACGGACGCGCCGCCGACGGCCAGGCCGAGCACGAACCGGGTCGCGGCCATGACCTCGAACGACGGGGCGACGACGCTGCCCAGCGCGCCGACGAAGAACACCACCGCGAGCGCCACCAGCGTGCGCCGCCGGCCGACCCGGTCCGCGAGCCGGCCGCACAGCAGCGCGCCGAGCGCCGCGCCGACCAGCAGGCTGCTCGTGACCAGGCCCTCGGTCGCCGGGGTGAGCCCGAGGTCGGCGACCATCGGGTCGAGGGCCCCGTTGATGACGCCGGTGTCGTAGCCGAACAGCAGGCCGCCGAACGTCGCGACGACCGTGATGACGTCGAGCCGCCGCAGGTGCGGTCCCGGCATCAGGGGCGGGAGGGTGCGGGCGCCCGGCGCGCCCGCGGTGCCCGCGGTGCCCGCGCTCACGCCGGCACGACGCACGCCGGGGCGGGCAGCGCCACGGTCGACACGACGGCCCCGTCCCGGAGCACGGTGAGCGAGTCGCCGCGCTGGTCCGCCACGACGGTCCAGCCCTCGACGACCGCGAAGTGCCGCGGCCACGCGCCGGGCAGCGCGGTCTGGCCCGCGGGCGCGAGCGTGCCGTCCGGCCCGGGCGCGAAGGTCGCGAGCACGTCGGTGCCGCGGGTCGCGACGAGCACGCGGTCGCCGGCCCGGTCGATGTGCGAGGGCAGCGGGCGCTCGCCGGCGCGCGGAGCGGCCCCGTCCTCGGCGGCGGGGACGTGCTGCACCACCCGGCCGGACGCGGTCGCGGCGTCCCAGGCCAGCACGGCGACGGTCACGTCGAGCTCGCAGGCGACGTACGCGATCCGGCCGTCCGCCGAGAACACCAGGTGCCGCGGGCCGGAGCCGGGGCGCAGCGTCGCGGCGATCCCGTCCTCGGTCAGCAGGCCGGTCGCCGGGTCGCGCCGGTACCGGCGGATCTCGTCCGTGCCGAGGTCGCAGACCAGCAGGTGCGCGCCGTCCGGGGTGAGCGCCGCGAAGTGCGCGTGCGACGCCTCCTGGCGCTCGGCGTCCGGGCCGGAGCCGGTGTGCGTCAGCACCTGGGCGGGGGCGTCCGCGGCGAGGCCGTCCGGGCCGAGCTCCAGGACCGCCAGCGAGCCCGAGGAGTAGTTGGCCACGTAGGCCACCCGTCCCTCCGGGTCGAGCAGCACGTGGCACGGGTCGTCGCCGCCGCTGCTCGCGGTGCCCGTCCGGTCGAGCGCAGGACGGCCGTCGGCGCCGGACCCGACCCGGAACGCGGACACGGTGCCGCCGGCGTGCTCGCCCACCGCGAGCAGCAGGCCGGCCTGCCGGTCCACGGCCAGGAACGAGGGCGCGTGCGTCTCGACGACGAGCACGGGGTCCACCAGGCGACCGGTGTCCGCCTCCAGCCCGACCCGCCAGATGCCCTCGCCGAGCCCGGCGGGGGTGCCCGCACCGGCCGAGGGGTAGGTCCCGATCCACAGGTCGCGCAGGTGCTCCGTCACGGCGAGGACTGTAGGCGACGGCACCGACGACCCGCGACCGCCCGGGGCGGGCGAGGGGCCGGGCGACGGGTCAGGCGACGGGCGCGGGCAGCCAGGCGGCCGGGTCGTCGGCGACCGCGCGGAGGACGACGAGGGCGGCGCCGTCCATCGCGGCGTGCTCCCCGCCCGCGGCGACGCCGACCCGCGCGTCCGCCCAGGCCGCCGCGAGCACCCGCGACCGCAGCTGCGCCACCACCGCGTCCGTCAGCCACGGCGCCAGCGGCGCGTAGATCCCGCCGAGCACCACCCGCTCGACGTCCACGAGGTTGACGAAGTTCGCGAGCGCCACGCCCAGTGCCTCCCCCGCGGACCGCACCGCCCGCGCGGTGCGCTCGTCGCCGGCGCCGGCCGCGGCCAGCAGCGCGTCCACCGGCTCCTCGACGTCGCGCCCGGCCGCGCGCAGCAGCGCGTCCTTGCCGGCGTACTGCTCCAGGCAGCCGCGCGCCCCGCAGGTGCACCGCGGCCCCTGCTGGTCGACGACGGTGTGGCCGAGCTCGCCGCTCCAGCCGTGCCGGCCCGCGAACACCTCGCCGTCCAGCACGATCGCCGCACCGATGCCGACCTCGCCGGACACGTACAGGAACGACTGCCCGGCCGCGCCGGCGCGCGCCTCGGCCCGGGCGGCGAGGTTGGCCTCGTTGGCCAGCCGGACCGCCAGGCCGTCGACCTCCGGGTGGCCGGCCAGCAACGCCACGACGTCGACGTCCCGCCAGCCGAGGTTCGGGGCGAGCCGCAGCGGGCCCGTGCCGCGGTCTACCAGGCCGGGGAGCGCGAGGCACATGCCCGCCAGCCGCGCCCCGGCGGGCAGGGCGGCGCGCACCTCCCCCACCAGCGCGGCGAGCACGCCGAGCACCCGGGCGGGGTCGCTGTGCCGGTAGTCCCCGCGGGTCTCGCGGTGCGCGACCACGTGGCCGGCGAGGTCGAGCGCGCGCACCCCGACGTAGTCGACGTTCACCTCGGCCCCGAGCCCGACGACGGTCCCGGCCGCGGGCACCAGCGGCACGGCCGGCCGGCCGGCGCGGGCGGTGGCGGCGGGCGGCAGCTCGGCGACCAGGCGGGCGCCGATCAGCAGGTCGACCAGGGCGGACACCGCGCCGCGGGTCAGCCCCGTGGCGGTGGCGACGTCCGCGCGCGACGGCGGCGCGGCGGGCGCGGCGCCGGCCGGACCCTGGCCCGCGGCGTCCAGCACGTGCCGCAGCACCAGCGCCAGGTTGTGCTCGCGCAGCGATCCCTGCCGGGCCGGGACCCGCCGGCGCGCGGCCGGACCGGCGGCGGC
>NZ_JAHVCI010000053.1:0-29574 GCF_019265565.1 Cellulomonas sp. PS-H5 | reverse complement strand
GCGCCGTCCCGCCCCCCGGACCACCCCGGACGGCGGCGACGCGACCGCCCCCACGGCGGCGGTCCCGTCGGCCGGGCGGCCGGCGACCCCGCGCACGGACGGCCGCCCGCCGGCGCCGCGTACGACCGGCACCCGGACCAGCACCCCCGGTGCCGGCACCCCCCGGACGGCGGAGACCCCGACGGCGGCCGCAGCCCCCGGCGGCCGGCGCACCTCCGGCTCCACCGCCCTCGCCCCGCGCACCGGCGCGTTCCCCGTCCGCCCCCCGGTGGTGAGCCAGGGGTCGGCCGCACGCTTCGCCGAGCGCGCCCGCGCCCGGCGCCGGCTGGCCTGGCGGCAGATCCTCATCGCCGCGGGCTCGGTCGTCGTGGTGGGCGCCCTCGCCTGGCTGCTCCTGCTGTCCCCGGCGCTCGCCCTCGACGCCGAGCAGGTGCGGGTCACGGGTGCGGGGACCGTGGTCGCCGTCGACCAGGTGCGGGACGTCGTGGACGACGAGGCGGGCACCCCGCTGACCCGGCTCGACACCGCCGCGCTGCGCCAGCGGCTGCTCGACGTGCCCGGCGTCCGCGACGCGGCCGTCACCCGGGACTGGCCGCACGGCCTGGCGGTGCAGCTGGAGTCCCGCGAGCCGGTCGCCGCGGTGCCGGAGGCGTCCGACGTCGCCCAGCACGCCGACGGCGACGACGCCACGGGGCCCGGCTACGCCCTGGTCGACCAGGACGGCGTGAAGGTCGGCCGGTCCGACGCACCTCCGGAGGGCCTTCCGGTCGTCGAGGTCCCGGTGGGCGAGGCCCGGATCCTGTCGGCGGCGCTCGGCGTGCTCGAGGCGCTTCCCGAGGACCTGCTGGGGGCCATCGGCCAGGTGTCGGCGGGCACCCGGGACACCGTGCGGTTCACGCTGCGCGACGGCGCGACCGTCGAGTGGGGGAGCGCGCAGGACTCGGCGCTCAAGGTGGCGGTCCTGCAGGCCCTGCGCGCGGCGCCCGAGACGGCGGGCTCGGCGCGGTACGACGTGTCCGCGCCGACGATGCCGGTCGTCGGGTGATCCCGGCCCGACACGCGCGCACCGGTCGTTGAACGACCCGGGCGCGCCACATACCGTCACACCTAGACAGAACTGACATAACTATAACCCTCTAGTTGAGGGTGAAGGTTCGTCGACATCGCAACGAGAGGCACCCACCGTGGCAGCTCCGCAGAACTACCTGGCGGTCATCAAGGTCGTCGGCATCGGTGGCGGCGGCGTCAACGCCGTGAACCGCATGATCGAGGTCGGCCTCAAGGGTGTCGAGTTCATCGCCATCAACACCGACGCCCAGGCCCTGCTCATGTCCGACGCGGACGTGAAGCTCGACGTCGGCCGGGAGCTGACCCGCGGCCTCGGCGCCGGCGCCGACCCCGAGGTCGGCAAGAAGGCCGCCGAGGACCACGCGGAGGAGATCGAGGACGTCCTGCGCGGCGCCGACATGGTCTTCGTGACCGCGGGCGAGGGCGGCGGCACCGGCACCGGCGGCGCGCCCGTCGTGGCCCGGATCGCCCGCTCGCTCGGCGCGCTGACCATCGGCGTCGTCACGCGCCCGTTCACGTTCGAGGGCCGCCGCCGCACCGTGCAGGCGGACTCGGGCATCGAGGCGCTGCGGGCCGAGGTCGACACGCTCATCGTCATCCCCAACGACCGCCTGCTGTCGATCTCCGACCGCTCGGTGTCGGTGCTCGACGCGTTCCGCTCGGCCGACCAGGTGCTGCTCTCCGGTGTCCAGGGCATCACCGACCTCATCACCACGCCGGGCCTGATCAACCTCGACTTCGCGGACGTGAAGTCCGTGATGCAGGGGGCGGGGTCGGCCCTCATGGGCATCGGCTCGGCCCGCGGGGAGGACCGCGCGGTCCAGGCGGCCGAGCTGGCGATCTCCTCGCCGCTGCTCGAGGCCAGCATCGACGGCGCCCACGGCGTGCTGCTGTCCATCCAGGGTGGTTCGGACCTCGGCCTGTTCGAGATCAACGAGGCCGCGCGCCTGGTGCAGGAGGCCGCGCACCCCGAGGCCAACATCATCTTCGGCGCGGTCATCGACGACGCCCTCGGCGACGAGGTGCGCGTGACCGTCATCGCGGCCGGCTTCGACGGCGGTGCCCCGGTGGTCCGCCGCGACGGCCGCGGGCTCGGCCAGGTCTCCGCCGGCGGCGGCCAAGCCGCGCAGCAGGCGCCCGCGTCGATCCCGCCGGCGGCGGCCGTGCCGACGACGACCGCGGCGCACGCCGCGGTCCCGCCGTGCCCGGTCGGCCCGGACGAGGAGCGCCGCCAGGCGGCCGAGGTCCCCGCGTTCCTCACCCCGGACCAGGCCGGCACCAGCCAGCTCGAGGTCCCGCGGATCTTCGAGGAGGAGGTCGCCCGCCGCAAGGAGGACGACCTGGACGTCCCCGACTTCCTCAAGTAGCGGCGTGGCGCTGCCGGTCCTCGGGGTCGACCTCGGCCCCGGCGTCCGCGCGGGGTTCACCACCCGCGCGGGCGGCGTCAGCGCGTCCCCGTGGGCGGAGCTCGACCTCGGGCTGCTGGTCGGCGACGACCCGGCCCACGTGCGGGAGAACCGCGCGCGCGTCGCGGCGTGGGCCGGCGCGCCCGTGGCCTGGGCCACCCAGGTGCACGGCGCCGACGTGCACGTGGTCGGCGGCCCGGCCGACGCCGCGGGCGACACGGTGGGGGAGGCCGACGCGCTCGTGTCGGCCGTCCCCGGCACCGCGGTGGGCGTGCTGGTCGCGGACTGCGTCCCGGTGCTGCTGGCCGACGCGGGCGCGCGGGTGGTCGGCGCGGCGCACGCCGGGCGGCGCGGCCTGGTCGCCGGCGTCGTCCAGGCGACCCTCGCGGCCATGGTCGCGCAGGGTGCCGACCCGGGCCGGGTGCGCGCCGTCGTCGGGCCGGCGATCAGCGGCGCGCGGTACGAGGTGCCCGCCGCGATGCGCGACGAGGTCGACGCACTGGTCCCGGGCACGGCCTGCACGACCGACGCGGGCACGCCCGGCCTCGACCTCCCGGCCGGCGTGGCCGCGGTGCTGCGGTCGGCCGGGGTCGGCGACGTGCATGTCCCGGGCTGGTGCACCGACGCCGACCACCGGTTCTACTCGCACCGGCGCGCCCAGCGCGCCGGGACCACCACCGGGCGGTTCGCCGGGGTGGTCGCGCTCGCGGAAATGCCGGGTGAGTGATATGTCCGGAAATTGCTCCGAGGACACGCCGACACGCCGCGTGTCGCAGCCCGTTCGCATCCCGGCGCATTGCTAGCGTGACGGCGCAGGAGATGTGAGCAATTCGGGGATGGAGTGATCGCGATGGCCGGAGCGCTGCGCAAGACCATGCTGTACCTCGGGCTTGCCGACGACCGGGGCGAGCACGACCAGTACGTCGACGAGTACGACGAGCCGGAGGCGACGGTGGGACAGGACTACGAGGCCGAGGTCACGCCGCTGCGCCGCGAGCCGGCGCCGGAGCGACCCGTCGCCGCCGCGGCCCCCGCGCCGCGCCACGACGGCGAGGTGCGGCGGATCACCACGATCCACCCGCGCTCGTACAACGACGCGCGCAAGATCGGCGAGGCGTTCCGCGAGAACACGCCGGTCATCATGAACCTCTCCGACATGGACGACGCCGACGCCAAGCGGCTCGTCGACTTCGCCGCCGGCCTCATCTTCGGCCTGCACGGCGCGATCGAGCGGGTGACCAACAAGGTCTTCCTGCTGTCGCCGCAGTCGGTGGAGATCACCGGCGACGGGCGTGCCCCCGAGGGCTCCCGCGCCGGCTTCTTCAACCAGAGCTGACGAGGATCGGGGAGACTGGGACGCGTGACCCTCGTCCTCGGCCTGCTGCAGATCGTCGTCCTGGCCTTCATCCTGGTCCTGCTCGTGCGCCTCGTCCTCGACTGGGTGCAGTACTTCGCGCGGGACTGGCGCCCGCGCGGTGCCGCGCTCGTGGTCGCGGAGATCACCTACTCGGTGACCGACCCGCCGCTGCGGGCGCTGCGCCGGGTGATCCCGCCCCTGACCCTGGGCTCCGTGCGCCTGGACCTGGCGTTCCTGGTCCTCATGCTCGGCTGCTCCTTCCTGCTCTCGCTGCTGGGCGCGGTCGCCGCATGACGCGGCCCCGCGCGCAGCACGCCGGCCCGGTGGCCGGCACCCGCGCACGCCCCGCCGACCGGGTCGCGTGCACAAACCGGAATGTCCGCTACGGTGGCCCGAGGTGGTCGGCGGACTGCCACCGGCTCGACCCAGTACGACCGAAGAGGTGACGACGATGGCACTGCTCACAGCAGACGACGTCCTGAACAAGAAGTTCCAGGCGACGAAGTTCCGCGAGGGGTACGACCAGGACGAGGTCGACGACTTCCTCGACGAGGTCGTGAACACCCTCCGGGAGACCCAGAGCGAGAACGAGGACCTCAAGTCCAAGCTCGCCGCGGCCGAGCGCCGGATCGCCGAGCTGAGCCGCCAGGGGGCCCAGGCCGCCCAGGCGCCGAAGCCCGAGGCCGAGAAGCCCGCGCCCGCCCCGGTGCCCGCCGCCGCCCCGGCGCCGGCCCCGGTCGCCACCGCTCCGGTCGCCCCGCAGCGGCAGAGCGAGCCCGAGTCGGCCACCGGCATGCTCGCCCTGGCGCAGAAGCTGCACGACGACTACGTGCGCAGCGGCCAGGAGGAGGGCGACCGCATCGTGAACGAGGCGAAGGGCCAGGCCCAGCGCATCGTCCGCGAGGCGGAGGAGACCTCGGCCCGCACGCTGTCCGAGCTGGAGCAGGAGCGGTCGATCCTCGAGCGGAAGATCGACGAGCTCCGCGTCTTCGAGCGCGACTACCGCACGCGCCTGAAGAGCTACCTCGAGAACCTGCTGGGCGACCTCGACAACCGGGCCAGCGCGCTGCCGCAGCGCGGTGCCCAGGGCGCCACCCCGTCCGTCTGACGGATCGCACGCTCGTCACCCACGACACACCACGCCCGGCCTCGGGCGTGGTGTGTTGTGCGTCCGGGCGACGGGCGACTAGTCTCTGCGGACTCATCTGAGGAAAGAGGACCCGACGTGGCCATCAACGACTCGCTCGACGCGACCGCTGCCCGCCCGCTGCCCGACCTGACGGACGCGGCCACGCGGTTCCCGGTCCGCGCCGGCGAGGACCCCTGGACCGAGGAGGAGGTGCGCGAGGTCGCCACGGAGCTGATCAGCGAGATCGACCGCCTGACCTCCGAGCTCGCCGCCGCCGACGAGGAGCTGTCGAACCTGCTCCGCAACTCCGGGGACGGCGCGGGCGACGACCAGGCGGACTCCGGCTCCAGCGCCCTCGAGCGCGAGCACGAGCTGACCCTGGTCAACAACACCCGGGACATGCTCGAGCAGACCACCCGCGCCCTGGCCCGCATCGACGCCGGCACCTTCGGCCGCTGCGACTCCTGCGGCGAGGCGATCGGCAAGGCGCGGGTGCAGGCGTTCCCGCGCGCCACGCTCTGCGTGTCCTGCAAGCAGCGCGAGGAGCGCCGCTGACCCCTCGCGGACGACCGCGTGACGACGGCCCCCCGGCGCGACGCCGGGGGGCCGTCGTGCGTCCGGGGGCGCGCGCGCCCGTAGACTCCTGCGCGATGTCCGCCACCCCCGGCCCCGCCGCCGACGACGCGCGCCCCGACGCCGCGTCCGCCGCGCCCGTGCCGCCCGCGTCCGAGCCCGCCGCGTCCGGGGCCGGTGCGCCCGCCGCGCCCACCGCCGACCCCGAGGCCGTCGCGCCGGCGCGCCGCCGGCGGCTCGTCGCCACCCTGGTCGCCCTCGCCGCCGTCACGCTGGTGCTCGACCAGGCGACCAAGGCCTGGGCGCTCGCCGGCCTGGACGAGGGTGTGCGGCACCCCGTGCTGGGTGACCTTCTCGGGCTGCAGCTCCTGTTCAACCCCGGCGCCGCGCTGGGCCTGGCCACGGGCACGACGTGGCTGCTGACGATCGTCGCGATCACCGTCGTGGTGGTCATCATCCGGGTGTCCCGGCGGCTCGGGTCGACGGGCTGGACGATCGCGCTGGGCCTGCTGCTCGGCGGCGCGCTGGGCAACCTCGTCGACCGGCTGATCCGCGACCCGGGCGTGTTCATGGGGCACGTCGTGGACTTCATCGCGTACGGCGACCTGTTCGTCGGCAACGTCGCGGACATCGCGATCGTGGCCGCGGCCGGCCTGCTCATGCTGCTGTCGCTCATGGGTGTGCGGCTGGACGGGACGCGCGAGCGCCGCGAGGACGCGGCGGAGCCGGGCGACGGCGCGGCGGGCGCGACGCCGGCCGCGACGCCGGAGGACGGCCGCCGCGATGGCTGACGTCCGCACCCTGCCCGTGCCCGACGCCCTCGCGGGCGAGCGGGTGGACGCCGCCCTGTCCCGGATGCTCGGCCTCTCCCGCACCCGCGCCGCGGAGCTGGCCGAGGGCGGGTTCGTGCGCGTCGACGGCGTGGCCGTGGGCAAGTCGGCCCGGCTGCCCGGGGACGCGTGGCTCGAGGTCGAGATGCCGTCGGTCGCGCCCGTCTCCACCGTGCCGACCGAGGACGACGTGCCCGCGCTGCGCGTGGCCTACGAGGACGACGACGTCGTGGTCGTCGACAAGCCGGTCGGCGTCGCCGCGCACCCGTCGCCGGGCTGGACCGGCCCCACCGTCGTCGGCGTGCTCGCCGCGCGCGGCTACCGGATCTCCACCTCGGGCGCCGCGGAGCGGCAGGGCGTCGTGCACCGGCTCGACGTCGGCACCTCGGGGCTCATGGTCGTCGCCAAGAGCGAGCACGCGTACTCGGTCCTGAAGCGCGCCTTCAAGGAGCGCACGGTCGAGAAGGTCTACCACGCGCTCGCGCAGGGCCACCCGGAGCCCACCACGGGCACCATCGACGCCCCCATCGGCCGGCACCCGAGCCAGGACTGGAAGTTCGCGGTCACGGCGGAGGGCAAGCCCTCGGTGACCCACTACGAGGTGCTGGAGATGCTGCCCGCCGCGTCGCTGTGCGAGGTGCACCTGGAGACCGGGCGCACGCACCAGATCCGGGTGCACTTCCAGGCGCTGCGGCACCCGCTGGTCGGCGACCTGACCTACGGCGCCGACCCGGCGCTGGCGGAGCGGGTCGGGCTGACCCGGCAGTGGCTGCACGCGATGCGGCTCGGCTTCGCGCACCCCGCGGACGGCCGGTGGCTCGAGGTCACCAGCGAGTACCCCGCGGACCTGGCGCACGCCCTGGAGACCCTGCGCGACGGGTACCGCTGACGCGGAGCGGTGTGACGTCCGCCCCCGGGGCGGCGGGGCGGCGCGGGGCTGTCGGAGCCTCGACCTAGGATGGCTCGCATGGCATCAGGTGGCAGCAACGGGTCCGACTTCGTCCACCTGCACGTCCACTCCGAGTACTCGATGCTGGACGGCGCGGCGCGGGTCGGGGAGATGCTCGCGGAGGCTCAGCGCCTGGGCCAGACCGCGATGGCGATCACCGACCACGGGTACCTGTTCGGGGCGTTCGACTTCTACTCCCAGGCCAAGAAGCTCGGCATCAAGCCGATCATCGGCGTCGAGGCGTACGTCACCCCCGGCACCAGCCGGTTCGACCAGACGCGCGTCCGCTGGGGCGAGGCGCACCAGGCGTCCGACGACGTGTCCGCGCGCGGCGCCTACACGCACATGACGCTGCTGTCCCGCACCACGGCGGGCATGCACAACCTGTTCCGGATGGGGTCGCTGGCGTCCCTCGACGGGCAGATGGGCAAGTGGCCCCGCATGGACCGGGAGCTGCTGCAGACCTACAGCGACGGCCTCATCGCGACGTCCGGCTGCCCGTCCAGCGAGGTGCAGACCCGGCTCCGGCTGGGCCACTGGGACGAGGCGGTGCGCGCGGCGGGCGAGCTGCAGGACATCTTCGGCAAGGAGAACTTCTTCGTCGAGGTGATGGACCACGGGCTCGAGATCGAGCGCCGGACCGTCAAGGACCTCATCCGGCTCGCCGAGCAGATCGGCGCGCCGCTCGTCGCGACCAACGACCTGCACTACACGACGAAGGACGACGCGCACGCGCACGAGGTGCTGCTCGCGGTGCAGTCGGGGTCGACCCTCGACGAGCCGACGTACGACCAGGGCGGCTCGCGGTTCGCGTTCGGCGGCGACGGCTACTACGTGAAGTCCGCCGAGGAGATGCGCCGCACCTGGGCCGAGCTGCCCGAGGCGGTCGACAACACGCTGCTCATCGCCGAGCGGTGCGACGTCGAGTTCCCCACCGGCGCCAACTACATGCCCCGGTTCCCCGTGCCCGCGGGCGAGGACGAGAACTCCTGGTTCGTGAAGGAGGTCGAGGCCGGCCTCCAGCGGCGGTACAAGGGCAACGTCCCGGACGACGTCCGCAAGCAGGCCGAGTACGAGACCGGCGTCATCGTCCAGCTCGGGTTCTCCGGCTACTTCCTCGTCGTCGCCGACTTCATCCAGTGGGCCAAGGACCAGGGCATCCGCGTCGGGCCGGGCCGTGGTTCGGCCGCCGGCTCCATGGCGTCGTACGCCATGGGCATCACCGAGCTCGACCCGCTGCGGCACGGGCTCATCTTCGAGCGGTTCCTCAACCCCGAGCGCGTCTCCTGGCCCGACGTCGACGTCGACTTCGACGAGCGCCGGCGCGGCGAGGTCATCCGGTACGTCACCGAGAAGTACGGCGACGACCGGGTCGCGCAGATCGTCACCTACGGCACGATCAAGGCGAAGCAGGCGCTCAAGGACTCCTCCCGCGTGCTCGGCATGCCGTTCGCGATGGGGGAGAAGCTCACCAAGGCGATGCCGCCCGCGGTGATGGGCAAGGACATCCCGCTGTCGGGCATGTACGACCCCGAGCACCCCCGGTACGCCGAGGCCGAGGAGTTCCGCCAGGTCGTCGCCGCCGACCCCGAGGCGCAGCGCGTCCTCGAGACCGCGCGCGGCCTGGAGAACCTCAAGCGGCAGTGGGGCGTCCACGCCGCCGGCGTCATCATGTCCAGCGAGCCGCTGATCGACATCATCCCGATCATGAAGCGGCCGCAGGACGGCGCGGTCATCACGCAGTTCGACTACCCGACGTCCGAGGGCCTCGGCCTGATCAAGATGGACTTCCTCGGGCTGCGGAACCTGACGATCCTCGACGACGCCCTGCGCAACATCGTCATGAACGGCAAGCCGCAGATCGAGCTCGACGACATCGAGCTCGACGACCGCGCCACCTACGAGCTGCTCGGCCGGGGCGACACCCTCGGCGTGTTCCAGCTCGACGGCGGCCCCATGCGGTCCCTGCTGCGCCAGATGCGCCCCGACAACTTCGAGGACATCTCCGCGGTCATCGCCCTGTACCGGCCGGGTCCGATGGGCATGAACTCGCACACGAACTACGCGCTGCGCAAGAACGGCCTGCAGCCGAACACGCCCATCCACCCGGAGCTCGAGGAGCCCCTGGCGGAGGTGCTCGACGGCACCTACGGCCTCATCGTGTACCAGGAGCAGGTGCAGAAGGCCGCGCAGGTGCTCGCCGGGTACTCGCTCGGCCAGGCCGACCTGCTCCGCCGCGCGATGGGCAAGAAGAAGAAGGAGATCCTCGACAAGGAGTTCGTGCCCTTCGAGGCGGGCATGAAGGAGCGGGGCTACTCCAGCGCTGCGATCAAGGCCGTGTGGGACGTGCTCGTCCCGTTCGCCGGGTACGCGTTCAACAAGGCGCACTCCGCCGGGTACGGCGTCGTCTCGTACTGGACGGCGTTCCTCAAGGCGAACTACCCGACCGAGTACATGGCGGGCCTGCTGACCTCGGTCGGCGACGACAAGGACAAGTCCGCGCTGTACCTGGGCGAGTGCCGCCGCATGGGCATCACCGTGCTGCCGCCGGACGTGAACTCCTCGTCCGCGCTGTTCACCGCCGTGGGCGACGACATCCGGTTCGGCCTCACCGCCGTCCGCAACGTCGGCGCCAACGTGGTCGAGGCGATCGTCCGCACCCGCGAGGAGAAGGGCGACTTCACGTCGTTCACCGACTTCCTCGACAAGGTGCCGGCCGTCGTCTGCAACAAGCGCACGATCGAGTCGCTCATCAAGGCCGGCGCGTTCGACTCGCTCGGCCACGCCCGCCGGGCGCTGCTGCTCGTCCACGAGCAGGCCGTCGAGTCCGTCATCGGCGTCAAGCGCAAGGAGGCGGAGGGGCAGTTCGACCTGTTCGCCGACCTCGGCACCGACGACGGTCCCGGGTTCTCCGTGCAGGTGCCGGACGTCCCGGACTGGGACAAGAAGCAGCGCCTGCAGTTCGAGCGGGAGATGCTCGGCCTGTACGTCTCCGACCACCCGCTGTCCGGCCTGGAGCATGTGCTGTCCGCCGCCGCCGACGTGTCGATCGCGACGCTGAACGCCGACGAGGCGCGGCCGGACGGGTCGACCGTCGTGGTCGCGGGCCTGGTCACGTCGCTGCAGCGCAAGATGTCCAAGCAGGGCAACCCGTGGGCCGCCGTCACGCTGGAGGACATGGAGGGCTCCGTCGAGATCATGTTCTTCGGCGAGACCTACCTCGCCTACTCCACCGTGCTGGCCGAGGACGCCGTCATCGTCGTCCGCGGGCGGGTGCGCCGCCGGGACGACGCCATGCAGCTGCAGGCGATGGAGGTGTCTCTGCCCGACCTGTCGGCCGTCGCGGACGCGCCCGTCGTCGTGACGCTGTCCGAGGCGCGGCTGACGCCGCCCGTGGTGGACCGGCTGCTCGAGGTGATGAAGACGCACCCCGGCATGACCGAGCTGCACCTCCGGGTGGCGAAGGCGAACGGCCGGCGGGCGCTGGTCGTCCCGAGCGACGGCTGGCGGGTCGAGCGGTCGCCGGCGCTGTACGGCGACCTCAAGGCGCTCCTGGGGCCGGGCTGCCTGCAGACGGCCACGCCGGTCCCGGTCTGACGGACCGGCCTCCGCACGACCTCGCCGAGCCTCCGTCCCCGGCCTGCGCACCGACCCCGGCGTGCAGGCCGGGAACGGAGGCTCGGTTTCGTTGAGCCTTGCGTTATTTAACGCCCGGTGGAAACATGGCGCGGGTGCAGGTGATGGACGCGTTGGGGGACCCGGTGCGGCGGCGGCTGGTGGAGCTGCTCGCCGACGGGTCGCGCCCGGCCGGGGAGCTCGCGGCGGCGGTCGGTGCCGAGTTCGGCATCAGCCAGCCCGCGACCTCCCGGCACCTGCGCGTGCTGCGCGAGGCGGGGCTGCTCACCGCCGAGGCCGACGGCACGCGGCGGCTGTACGCCGTCCGGCCCGAGGCGCTCGACGAGGTGCAGGCCTGGGTCGGCGGCGTCCGGCGGTTCTGGGACCAGCGGCTCGACGCGCTGGGCACCGAGGTCGCGCGCGGGCACCGGGAGCGCGGCGGGGCGGGCTCGGCGGCCGCCGGGCGGCGCGAGGGCGACGACGAGGGGCGGGCGCGATGACGGGCACGGACGGGACGACGGGCGGGACAGCGGGCACGGACGGGACGACGGGTCGAGCGGCGGGCGGCGGCGCCTCTCCGCGCACGGGCGGGCCAGCGGGTGCGGCAGCGCCGGCGGGGGTCCACGACTCGCTCGGGGCGCTGCGGCTCGGCGGCGAGGCGTCGGTGACGTTCCGCCGCCGGTACCCCACGGACGCGGCGGACCTGTGGGACGCGGTGACGACGCCGGAGCGCCTGGCGCGCTGGCTCGGGCCGGTGCACGGCGACCTCACGCCGGGTGGCGCCTACGAGCTCCGGATGGGTGCCGACGAGGCGGGCTCCGACCAGAACGCCACCGGCGTCGTGCGGTCCTGCGACCCGCCGCAGTCGTTCGCGGTCGAGTGGTGCTTCCCGGGTGAGCGTCCGAGCGAGGTCGAGGTCCGGGTCGAGCCGGGAGCGGCGGGCGAGGGCGCGGTGCTCGTGCTCGTGCACACCCGGCTCGAGGACGCCCAGGCGATCGGCTACGGCGCGGGCTGGCACACGTCCCTGGACCAGCTCGCGGACCACCTGGCGGGCGCGGACGTCCGCGACTGGGACACCCGCTTCAGGGAGCTGCTCCCGACCTACCGCGCCCTCGCCGCGCGCTGACCCCGCACTGCCGCCCGTCGAGATGGCAACTCTCGGCTGTGCGCGGCCGGTCCGAGACAGCCGAGAGTTGCCGTCTCGGCGACGGGGGCCAGGGTTGCGGCCCGGGTCAGCCGACCTCGGCGGAGTTGGCGCCGCGGGGGTCGTCGACCTCGACCACGTCGCCCTTGCGCAGCTGGCGGCCACGGCGGGACTCCGGCTCGCCGTTGACCTTGACCTCGCCCTCCTCCAGCAGGGTGCGCGCGTCGGCGCCCGAGTCGGCCAGGCCGGCCAGCTTGAGGAACTGGCCGAGGCGGATGGAGTCGTCGGAGATCGGCACGATGGTCACCGGTCCATCCTGCCAGGGCCGGACCGGCGCGCTGCGCGTCGGCGCCCGCGAATAGACTCGGGTCGTGATCTCCCGCATCGACCTGCGTGGTCGCACCCTGTCCCGCCGCGAGCTGCTCGAGACGCTGCCGCGCCCCGAGCTGGACGTCGAGTCCGCCGCCGCGGCCGTCGAGCCGATCCTCGCCGACGTCCGCGCCCGCGGCGCCGCCGCCCTGCGCGAGCTGGCCGAGCGGTTCGACGGCGTGCGCCCCGAGCACCTGCGGGTGCCGGCCGACGCGATCGCGGCCTCCGTGTCCGTGCTGGACCCGGCCGTGCGCGCGGCGCTGGAGGAGACGATCCGGCGGGTGCGCCAGGTGCACGCCGCGCAGCGCCCCGCCGACCACACCGTGCAGGTCGCCCCGGGCGCGCAGGTCCGGCAGCGGTGGATCCCGGTGCGCCGGGTCGGCCTCTACGTGCCGGGCGGCCTGGCCGTCTACCCGTCGTCGGTGATCATGAACGTGGTCGCGGCGCAGGAGGCCGGCGTGGGCTCGCTCGCCGTGACCTCGCCGCCGCAGCGCGACAACGGCGGCCTGCCGGACCCGGTGGTGCTCGCCACGTGCGCGCTGCTGGGTGTCGACGAGGTGTACGCCGTCGGCGGCGCCCAGGCGATCGGCATGCTGGCCTACGGCGCGGCGGGCTCGGAGCCGGCCGACGGGGACACGCTCTGCGAGCCGGTCGACGTCATCACCGGCCCGGGCAACGTGTACGTCGCGGCGGCGAAGCGCCTGGTGCGCGGGGCGGTCGGCATCGACGCCGAGGCCGGCCCGACCGAGATCGCGGTGCTCGCCGACGGCACGGCGGACGCCGACCACGTCGCCGCGGACCTGGTCTCCCAGGCCGAGCACGACCCGCTGGCCGCGTCCGTGCTCGTCACCACGTCGATCGAGCTGGCCGGTGCCGTCGAGTCCAAGCTGGTGGTCCGGGTGCAGGCGACCCGGCACGCCGAGCGGGTGGCCCAGGCGCTCACCGGGCCTCAGTCGGCGATCGTGCTGGTCGACGACCTCGACGCCGGTCTCGCGGTCGTCAACGCCTACGGCGCGGAGCACCTGGAACTCCAGACCGCCGACGCCGCGGACGTCGCGGAGCGCGTCACGAGCGCGGGCGCGATCTTCGTCGGGGCGTACTCGCCGGTGTCGCTCGGCGACTACATGGCCGGGTCGAACCACGTGCTGCCCACCGGCGGCTGCGCGCACTTCTCGTCCGGCCTGGGCGTGCACTCGTTCGTGCGCGCGGTGCAGGTCGTCGAGTACGACGCGGACGCGCTGCGCGAGGTCGCCGACCGGATCGTCTCGCTCGCCGACGCCGAAGGGCTGCCCGCCCACGGCGAGGCGGTCCGCGCGCGGTTCTGAACCGCCCGGCGCCGTGGGGTTCCGTGCGGTCCTGCTCGACTACCGGGGCACGCTGGTGCCCGCGCCCACGTACCGCGGCCTGGTGCGGGGCGCGCTGATCCGGCTCGGCCGGGCGGCCGGGCCCGCCGATGTCGAGGCGGTGCTCGGCCTGCTGCGCGCGGGCGACACCACGCTCACCCTGGCGCCGGACGTCGACGCCGATGCCGGTCGGCACCGCGCGGCCTACGAGCACTGGTTCCGGACCGCCGGGGTCGACGACGAGCTGGCCGCAGCGCTGTACGCCGTCGAGTCGGACGTCGTCGCAGCGCCGTTCGCGGTCGACGCCGCGGACGTACTGGCGGCTCTGTCAGCCGCGGGCGTCGCGATCGGGGTGGTGAGCGACATCCACGTCGACCTGCGCCCGGCGTTCGCGGCGCAGCCGGCGCCGGGCGGCGGGTCGCTCGCCGACCTGGTCGGGGCGTGGGCGCTGTCCTACGAGGTGGGGGCGGCAAAGCCGGACCCACGGATCTTCGGGGCTGCGCTCGACGGGCTGGGCGTCGACGCCGCAGACGCCCTCATGGTCGGCGACCGCGGTGCGTGGGACGGCGCGGCCGCCGAGCTCGGCACGACCGCCTTGGTGCTGCCCCCGCTGACGTCGGCCGACCAGCGGCGGCTGCACGTGGTGCTCGACCTCGTGCTGCCGCGCTGAGGAGTCGCTGGCCCGCCGCCACCGGGCGGCGGGCGCTGCTGCGTCGTCGCCCCGGTCCCGGCTCAGCCCACGCCGAGCACGAACGGCAGCACCGCCGCCGCCCCCGCCTGCCGGAGCAGCCGGGCCGCGACCGTGAGCGTCCAGCCCGAGTCCGTGCGGTCGTCCACGAGCAGCACCGCGCGCCCCGGCAGCCCGGCCGCGGCGGCGGGCGGGAGGTCGAGCTCCAGCCGGCGCGCCACGGCCGCGAGCCGGTGCGCGGAGTTCACGTCGTGCCGGGTCGGCGGGCTGTCCGGCCGGGGCGCGACGGCGCCGACGAGCGGGACCCCGAGGTGCCGCGCCACGCCCGCCGCCAGGTGCTCGACGAGCGTCGGCCGGGTCGTCGACCGGATCAGCACGACGCCCTCCGGGCGGTGCTCGGGGTGCCAGGCGTCCAGCGTCGCGAGGACCGGGTCCCGCAGCGCCACGGGCAGCCCGGCGGACGGGTCGGCGTCGCCGCCGAACAGGTCGCGGAGCAGGCCTCCCCACCCGACCGAGTCGAGCCGGGCGACGGCGCGACCGGGCTCCGCGTTCTCCTCCGCCGGGATGCGCCCGCGCAGGTCGAGGCCGAGCGTCGCCATGCCGGTCGGCCACTGCCGCCGCGGGTCGACCGCCACGCCCGCCGTCGTCAGCAGCGCCTGGGCGCCGGCGACGTGCTCGGCGTCCGGCGCGACTCCCACCGCGGTGCCGGTGCACCGGTCGCACCGTCCGCACCGCCAGGCCTCGCCGGCCGGGCCCGCGAGCTCGGGGTCGTCCAGCGCCCGGCGCAGGTGCGCCATCCGGCAGCCCTCGGTGGTCACGTAGTCGACCATGAGCTGCTGCTCCGCCTTGCGGGTCGCGGTGACCCGGTCGTACCGCTCGGCGTCGTAGGACCACGGCTCGCCGGTGCCCTCCCAGCCGCCGCGCACCCGGCGGACCGCGCCGTCGACGTCGAGCACCTTGAGCATCTGCTCCAGCCGGGACCGGCGCAGGGACACGTGCGTCTCCAGCGCGGCGGTCGACAGCGTGCCGCCCTCGCGCAGCGCCCGGAGCGCGGCGCGCACGTCGTCCTCCGGCGGGAACGCGGTCGAGGCGAACCACTCCCAGATGGCGCGGTCCTCGCGGCCGGGCAGCAGGACCGCGGTCGCGCGGCCGCCGACGGCCTCCGCGGCGCGCCCCGCGCGGCCGACCTGCTGGTAGTAGGCGATGGGGGAGGACGGCGCGCCGACGTGCACGACGAAGCCCAGGTCGGGCTTGTCGAAGCCCATGCCGAGCGCGGACGTCGCGACCAGCGCCTTGACCCGGTTGGCGAGCAGGTCGGCCTCGGCCACCTCGCGCTCGGCCGGGTCGGTCTGGCCGGTGTACGTGCGGACGTCGAGGCCGGCGGCGCGCAGGTGCTCGGTGACCTGCTGCGCGGCGGCGATCGTCAGGCAGTACACGATGCCCGAGCCCTCGAACGCCGCGAGGTTCTGCGCCAGCCACGCGAGCTGCGCCGCGGTGTCGGGCAGGCGCACCACGGACAGGTCCAGGCTGGACCGGTCGAGCGGGCCGCGCAGCACCAGGACGTCGTCCCGCACCGCGGTGCCCAGCTGCTCGGCGACGTCGGCGGTCACCCGGGCGTTCGCGGTCGCCGTCGTCGCGAGCACGGGGATGCCGTCGGGCAGCTCGCCCAGCAGGGTGCGGATCCGTCGGTAGTCGGGGCGGAAGTCGTGGCCCCAGTCCGAGATGCAGTGCGCCTCGTCGATCACGACCAGGCCCGCGTCGGCCGCGAGCCGCGGCAGCACCTCGTCCCGGAACTGCGGGTGGGTCAGCCGCTCGGGGGAGACGAGCAGCACGTCGACCTCGCCCGCGGCGATCTGCGCGTGCACCTCGTCCCACTCGGTGACGTTGGCGGAGTTCAGCGTCGCGGCCTTGACGCCCGCGCGCTGCGCGGAGGCCACCTGGTTGCGCATGAGCGCGAGCAGCGGGGACACCAGCACCGTGGGCCCCGCCCCGCGCGCCCGCAGCAAGGCGGTCGCGACGAAGTACACGGCCGACTTGCCCCACCCGGTGCGCTGCACGACGAGCGCCCGCCGGTGGTCGCTCACCAGCGCGTCGATCGCCCGCCACTGGTCGTCCCGCAGCCGCGCGTCCTCCCGGCCGACGAGCCGGCGCAGCACGGCCTCCGCCTCCTCGCGCAGGGCGGCGCGCTCGGCCGCGTCGGGTCCGGTCGGGGCGTTCTGGTCCACGGAAGTCATCGCCCCCGACCCTAGCCACCGCCGCCGACACCCCGCCGCCTCGCGGGCGCCGCCTGTGGACGACCGGCGTCCCGCGGCCGGAGCGCGGATACGATCGCCCGGTGACCGCACCCGACACCGCCCCCCAGGCCGCGCGGCCCGTGCTGCCGGTGCGCCCCGAGCTGGCCGGCGAGGTGCCCTACGGCGCCCCGCAGCTCGACGTGCCGGTGCTGCTCAACGTCAACGAGAACCCGTACCCGCCGTCACCGGGGGTCGTCGCGGACATCGCCGCCGCCGTCGCCGAGGCCGCGCACGGGCTGAACCGGTACCCCGACCGCGAGTTCCTCGGCCTGCGCGGCGACCTGGCCGACTACCTCGCCGTCGAGTCGGGGGTCCGCGTCGCGCCGGAGCAGGTGTGGGCGGCCAACGGGTCGAACGAGGTCATGCTGCACCTGCTGCAGGCGTTCGGCGGCCCCGGTCGCACGGCGCTGTCGTTCGCGCCGACGTACTCCATGTACCCGGAGTACGCGCGCGACACGCACACCCGGTGGGTCGCCGGCCGGCGCACCGAGCAGTTCGACGTCGACCCGGTGGAGGCCCGCGCGCTCATCGCCCGCGAGACGCCGTCCGTCGTGCTGCTCACCAGCCCGAACAACCCGACCGGCACCGCGCTGGAGCTCGACACGGTGCGCGCGGTGCTCGCGGCCGCGGCCGAGGTGCCGGGCGGCTGCGTGGTCGTCGTAGACGAGGCGTACGGGGAGTTCCGCCGGGAGGGCGTCGAGTCGGCGCTCACCCTGCTCGCGGACCACCCGCACCTGGCGGTCAGCCGCACCATGTCGAAGGCGTTCGGCCTGGCCGGTGCCCGCGTCGGCTACCTGGCCGCGTCGCGGGAGCTGGTGGACGCGCTGCGCGTGGTCCGGCTGCCGTACCACCTGTCCGCGGTGACCCAGGCGACCGCCCGCGCGGCGCTGCGGCACGCGCCGGAGCTCATGGCCCAGGTCGGCTCGCTGCGTGCCGAGCGGGACCAGCTCGTGCTCGACCTGCGCGACCGCGGGCTGCGCGTCGCCGAGTCCGACGCGAACTTCGTGCTGTTCCAGGTCGGCGAGGACCGGCACGAGGTCTGGCAGGGTCTGCTGGACCGGGGCGTGCTGATCCGCGAGGTCGGCCCGGAAGGATGGCTGCGGGTGTCGGTCGGCACCCCGGAGGAGACCGCGGCGTTCACCGCCGCGCTGTGGGAGGTGCTGGGGATTTGAGCACGACGGACGGCGGGCGCACCGCCCGGGTCGAGCGCACGACGAGCGAGTCCAGCGTCGTCGTCGAGGTCGACCTGGACGGCACGGGGCGCACGGAGATCAGCACCACGGTGCCGTTCTACGACCACATGCTCACCGCGCTGGGCAAGCACTCGCTCATCGACCTGACCGTCCGGGCGACCGGCGACACGCACATCGACGCGCACCACACCGTCGAGGACGTCGCGATCTGCCTGGGCGAGGCGCTGCGCGCCGCGCTGGGCGACAAGCGGGGGATCGCGCGGTTCGGCGACGCCACCGTGCCGCTGGACGAGGCGCTGGCGCAGGCCGTGGTCGACGTGTCCGGCCGCCCGTACCTCGTGCACTCGGGCGAGCCCGAGGGCCAGGAGTACCACCTGATCGGCGGGCACTTCACCGGCTCGCTGACCCGGCACGTCCTGGAGTCGATCGCGCACCACGCCGCATTCGGCATGCACGTCCGCGTGCTCGCCGGCCGCGACCCGCACCACATCGTCGAGGCGCAGTTCAAGGCGCTCGCGCGTGCGCTCCGGTTCGCGGTCGCGCTGGACCCGCGCGTCGACGGCATCCCGAGCACGAAGGGCGCCCTGTGACCGCGGGGACGCCGGACGGGCCCGGGCGCCCGGAGGACGACGACCTCGGCTTCGAGATCCCCGACGACCTGTCGGGGCTGGATGGCCTGGACCCGGCGCCCGCGGAGCCGGCGCGGCCCGCCGCGCAGGCCGACGACGCTCCGTCCGTCGAGGTCCCCGACGACCTCGCGGGGCTGGAGGCCGCGGCCGCCGAGCCCGACGAGCCGGTCGTCGCGATCGTCGTCACCCAGGTCGCGGGCGCGAAGCCGCTCGCCGCCGCCTGCTCGCTCGCGGGGGTCGACGTCGACGCCGTGCCCTCGCCGGTCGGGGCGCTCGCGGTCCTGCGGCACACCGCGGACGCCGCCGGGACCGCCGAGGCCGCGGCCGCGATCTCCCGGATGCTGCGCACCTCGCCGGTGATCCTGCTGGACCGCCGCGCGGGTCGCATCGCCGCCAGCCGCTGGTCGGCGGGGGAGAAGGAGGACGACCTCGCGGCCGGCCTCGTGCTCTCCGGCGCGCCCGACCTGCTCGACGACCTCCTCGTCGGCGGGAAGCCGGTGGGCGAGGTCGCGGGCGTGGAGACGAGCGTGGGCATGTCGCGGTGGGCCGCGATGCGCGCGCTGTCCGCCGGTGGGCGGCGCCGCAAGGACTGACGCCGACGTCACGTCCCGCGCACCGGACGCGGGACGGCCGGTCCGGCGCGCGCCCGGTAGCCTGGGAGGCGTGCCCAGCCAGCCTCGTGTCGTCGTCCTGGACTACGGATTCGGGAACGTCCGCTCGGCCGTGCGCGCCCTCGAGCGGGTCGGCGCCCAGGTCGAGCTGACGTCCGACGCGCAGCACGCCGGGGAGGCCGACGGGCTCGTCGTCCCGGGCGTCGGCGCGTTCGCGGCCGTGATGGCGGGGCTGCGCGGGGTGCGCGGCGAGCAGATCGTCGACCGGCGGCTCGCCGGCGGCCGCCCCGTGCTCGGGATCTGCGTCGGCATGCAGGTCATGTTCGACCGCGGCGACGAGCACGGCGTCGAGACCGAGGGCCTCGGCGAGTGGCCCGGCACCGTCGACCGGCTCGAGGCCGAGGTCGTCCCGCACATGGGCTGGTCGACGGTCGACGCACCCGAGGGCACCCGGCTGTTCGCCGGCATCGAGGACGAGCGGTTCTACTTCGTGCACTCGTACGCCGCCCGCAGCTTCCCGCTGTCCGAGCAGGTCGACACCGACCGGCTGACCCCGCCGCTGGTGACGTGGTCCGAGCACGGCGGCCGGTTCGTCGCCGCGGTCGAGAACGGCCCGCTCGCCGCCACCCAGTTCCACCCGGAGAAGTCCGGGGACGCCGGCGCCCAGCTGCTCGAGAACTGGGTCGGCTCGCTCGACTGACCGGCCGCGCCGCCACCGGCGCGCCACCCGCACCACCGCACGCCCCCGAACGAGGAGACCCATGTCCGACCGTCTGCAGCTCCTGCCCGCCGTCGACGTCGCCGACGGCCAGGCCGTCCGCCTCGTCCAGGGCGAGGCCGGCTCGGAGACCTCCTACGGCGACCCGCTCGCCGCCGCGCTCGACTGGCAGGCCGGCGGCGCGGAGTGGATCCACCTCGTCGACCTGGACGCCGCTTTCGGCCGGGGGTCGAACGCCGCGCTGCTCGCCGACGTCGCGCAGGTGCTGTCGGGCAAGGGCGTGAAGGTCGAGCTGTCGGGCGGCATCCGCGACGACGCCTCGCTGGAGCGCGCGCTCGCCACCGGCGCCGCACGGGTCAACCTCGGCACCGCCGCGCTGGAGGACCCGGACTGGACCGCCGACGCCATCGCGCGGCACGGGGACGCCATCGCGGTCGGCCTGGACGTGCGCGGCACCACGCTCGCCGCCCGCGGCTGGACCCGCGAGGGCGGCGACCTCTGGGAGGTGCTGGCCCGCCTCGACGCGGTCGGCTGCTCCCGGTACGTCGTCACCGACGTGACCAAGGACGGCACGCTGCGCGGCCCCAACGTCGACCTGCTCCGCGAGGTCTGCGCGCGCACCGACGCGCCGGTCGTCGCGTCCGGCGGCATCTCGTCGCTCGACGACCTGCGGGTGCTGCGCGAGCTGGTCCCGGTGGGCGTCGAGGGCGCCATCGTCGGCAAGGCCCTGTACGCGGGCGCGTTCACGCTGCCCGAGGCCCTGGACGTCGCCGGCCGCCCGTGACCGGGCGCGAGCTGCCGCCGACCTCGGCGTTCGCCGGGGACGACGGCAGCGCCGACCCCGCGGTCGCGGCGGCGCTGACCGCGCTGGGCGAGGGCAGCGGGTCGCTCGCCGCCGTCGTCGAGGCCCTGGCGGGCACCCGGGTGCTGGTGCCGGTGCTGGCCGAGCTCGAGGCGGCCGAGACCGTCGAGGTCGGCGGGCACGCGCACACCGTCGACAAGGAGGCGTCCGCCGGCATCGTCGCGCTGCAGGCCCCCGACGGCCGGACGGCGCTGCCGGTGTTCTCGTCCGTCGCGACGATGGCGGCCTGGCGGCGCGAGGCGCGGCCGGTGCCGACCGACGTGGTCCGCGCGGCGTTGTCGGTGGTGAGCGAGGGCTGGGAGCTCGTGGTGCTCGACCCGGGCGGCCCGGTCACGGCGCTGCTGCCGCGGCCGGCCGTGTGGGCGCTGGCGCAGCAGCAGCCGTGGCGGCCCGCGGTGCTGGCGGGCGACGGCGCCGAGGCCGCGGGCGGCGGGGTCGGCGGGCCGGTCGGCGCGGCCGCCGGGGGAGCGGGCGACGTCGGCACCCGCGTCGTCGACCCCGAGGTCCGCGCGGCGGTGCGCGCCGCCGTGCTGGGTGCGGTGCCGTCGGGCCCCGCGTCCGGCCCGGGCGGGGAGCGTGGCTCCGCGTCCGACGCGTCCGCCGCGCCGGGCGGTTCGGCCGGGCGGTCGTGGTTCCGGCGCCGCCGTCCCGAGCCGGGCGGGGCCCCGACACCTGCTCCCGCCGCGAACCCCGTGGTCGACGTGGACGCGGTCCCGGGCGCCCGGGCCGAGGTGGCCGTCGTGCTCACGCTCGTCCCGGGCCTCGACCGCCCGACCCTGGACGGCGTGCTGCGCCGCGTCGGCGAGGCCCTGGCCGCGGACGAGACGGTCACCCAGCGCGTCGACTCCCTCGAGGTCCGCCTCCGCTGACCTCTCCGCGCGCCTCGCCTGCCGAGGGGGTAGCCGACGCGTCGAGCGGGTAGTCGGCGGGTACTCGCTCGACGCGTCGGTTGCTCGCTCGCGGGCGGCCGTCACCCCGCGGTCAGTGCCAGAGGCGTCGGCGACGGCGGAGGGACCACGCCAGCGCGACCGTCGCGACCGCGCCCACGACCTGGCCGCCCAGGATGATCCGGTTCAGGTCGAGCGCCGGCTGCCACTGGGCGCCCTCGTCCGAGATCACGAACACCCCGAGCGGCTTGACCCGCGTGGCGTAGCCGCCCGCGTCCGCCGCACCGACGCCGCGGCCGCCGGGCCGGCCGGAGCCGAACGGCCACAGGGGCCCGCGCAGGAACGGCAACCGGCCGCCGTGGCCGGGGCCGCCGTGCCCGCCCCCGCGGCCCGCCCACGCGACGGGTCCACCGGGTCCGCTTGCGCCGCCGCCGGCGCTCCCGACCGCCCCGGCCGGTGCGCCCGGGCCGGACTGCGTCCACGGCCCGTCCTCGGGGACCGGTGCCTCGGCGTGCGCGCCGCGCCCGGTGCCCTCCGTGGCGTCCGTCCCGGTCCCGCCGGCCGCGCCGCCGGTCCCGCCGCCCGCGGACCCGGGTCCGCCGTCGCCGCCGTGCGAGCGGGGACCGTCCGGCTGCTCGGCACCCCCGCCGTCCGCCGGTGCGTCGCCGCCCTCGCCCGGTCCCGGCGTCCCGGCGCCGGGGCCGCCCGGCCCGCCGTGACCGCCGCGGATCCCGACCCGGGCGTCCGCGTGCGCGCCCGCGACGCCGTGCCAGCCCATCACCTTCGCCACCGGCACGACGAGGGTGCTGCCGTGCTCGTACGGCTCCCCGAACACGCGCCGCACGGAGATGATGTCGCTCGCCGCCCGGGTGAGGCCGGGCAGGTCGGGGTGGGTCTCGTCGGTCATCGTCGTCCTCCTCGGTGGGTGTCCGTGCGCCCACCGTGGCACGGCCGGTCGCACGCCCACCAGGGGCCGCGCCGGGTCAGCCCGAGGTGCAGGAGGCGCTGGCGGTGAACGCCGCCTCGTCGTCCAGGAGCTGGCGCAGCGTGCTGACCGGGACCACGAAGCTCTGCCCGGTCGAGTTCTTCGCGTACACGACGCCGACCACGCGCCCCACGGCGTCGAGCACCGCGGAGCCGGAGCTGCCGGGCTCGACCTCGGCGTTCGTGACGAGCACCTGCCCGAGGTTCTCGTTGAGCGGGTCGGTGGTCGCGCCGATGACCTGCCCGCTCGTCACGGTGAGCTGGCCGCCCTGCGGGTAGCCGACGACCGTGACCTCGTCGCCCGGGTTCGGGTCGGCGTCGGCCAGGCCGGGCGCGGAGGGCAGCGGGTCGGCGGTGCGGACGACCGCGAGGTCCGCCAGCGCCGCGGTCGAGGACGCGGTCACCGCGACGTCCCGGCCGTCGTAGGTGCTGAGCTGGAGGTCGGCGGAGTCGGCGACCACGTGCCGGTTCGTGATGAGGGTCGTCTCGTCGATCGCGAAGCCCGAGCCGGTCGACAGCGAGTTGCACCCGACGTTCCGGATCCGCACCGCCATCCGCTGCGCGGCGTCGAAGCCGTCGGGGGACAGGTTGCCGGACGACGACGGCGTGGGCACCGGGGCGCTGGACGGCACCAGGTCGGTCGGCACCGGGCCGGGCATCGGCGGCAGCACCCCGCAGCCGGCGAGCAGGAGGACGGCCGCGGCACCGAGGGCGGCGCGGCGGGCGGTCGGGCGGATCACCCGGTCGCCCCGGCGGCGAGCTGGCGCTGGAGCTCGGTGTTGGCGACGGTCGCCGCGTTGCACACGCCCTGGACGTCGCTCTTGAACCGCTGCAGGTCCGCCGGGTCGTACGCGGCCGCGTCCTCGAGGTAGGTGATGAGCTGGTTCTGCGCGTCGATGCAGGTCGACAGCGCGGACGCGACGTTCGCGGCGGCCTGCGAGATGCGCTCCTGGTAGTCGACGAGCTGGCGCTGCACCTCGCGGTCGTCGCCGACCTGGGCCTTCTCGTCGGCGAGCTGGGTGATCCGGCTCTGCGCGGTCGACAGCTGCTCGTTCACGGCGGCGAGCTCCGCGAGTGTCCCGTCGTGCTGGGTGCGCAGCGTGGCGAGCTCGGTGCCGATGGTCCGGCCCTGCGCCTCGATCCCGGCGGCGTACTCCTCGTACCGGACGGTCCGCACCCAGAGGTAGGACGCCAGCGCGGTGACGAGGACCAGCAGCACCGACAGGACCACGACCGCCCACGGCCGGCGCCGACGCCGGGGTGCCGGCGGCGCGGCCAGGTGGCTGTGCTCCGGGTGCCGGCCTGCTGGGCGGTCGTCGGGGTGCGTCGCGGGGTGCTCGACCGGCGTCGCGTCGTCGGGGCGGGTGGCGGTGTCCGGCCACGACGAGGGCCCGGCCGGCCGCGGCGGGCCGAGCGGGTCGTGCGGCCCGGTGGCAGACGTCACGTCACCACCTTACGGGGAGTCAGCGCGGCCCGGATCCGCCGTGGGACGGAGGGGGGTGGTGGACGTCACGCCGCCCCGCGCGCCCGGACGGCCGAATCCTGTCGTCCGACAGGCGCGCGGCGGGCGACAATCCTGGGCGTGTCCCTCGCCCCCTACGGCCGCCTCCTGCGGCTGCCCGGTGTCCTGCCCCTGGTCCTCGTCTCGTTCGTCGCGCGCATCCCGCACGCGATGACCGGCGTGGTGCTCACGCTGCACGTCGTCGGCCCCCTCGGCCTCGGCTACGCGCGGGCCGGGCTGGTAGCCGCCGCGATGACCGTGGGCGTGGCGATCGGGTCGCCGTGGCGCGGCCGCCGGGTCGACCGGCTGGGCCTGCGCCGGGCGCTGCTGCCGTCGGTGGTCGTGGAGTCGGCGGTGTGGCTGGTCGCCCCGCGGCTGGGCTACGAGGCGCTGCTCGTCGCCGCCGTGGTCGCGGGCGTGTTCCTGGTGCCGGTGTTCTCCGTCGTGCGCCAGTCGCTGGCGGTGCTGGTCCCGGCCGAGCAGCAGCGCACCGCCTACGCCCTCGACTCCGTGGGCACCGAGATGACCTTCATGCTCGCGCCGACGCTCGGCGTGCTCGTGGCGACCCAGGTGTCGACGACCGCGGCGCTCACCCTCGTCGGGGTCGCGACGGTCGCGGCGGGCCTGCTGCTTATGTGGTTCAACCCGCCGACCCGGTCGCCCGAGGGCGCGGCGCCCGACGCGGTCGCGGACGGGGGTCGCCAGCCGCGGCTGCTGACGCCCGGCCTGCTCGTGGTCCTGGCCGCGGCCTCCGCCGCCGCGCTCATCCTCAACGGGACGGACGTCGGCATCGTCGCCGCGCTCGAGGGCTGGGAGCGGGAGACCGCCGTCGGCTGGATGATCGCGCTGTGGTGCGTCGGCTCCGTCGTCGGCGGCCTGGTCTACGGCGCGCAGAAGCGGGAGCTGCACCCGCTCGCGCTCGTCGCGCTGCTCGGCGCCGCCACCGTGCCCGCCGCGTTCGCGCAGACGCAGTGGCAGCTCGCGCTCGCCGTCGTCGTCGCGGGCCTGCCGTGCGCGGCGAGCCTGTCGGCCATCAACGCGTCGCTGGTCCGGATGGTCCCCGAGCACCGGCGCGGCGAGATCATGGGCTGGAGCGGCACCGCGAACACCGTCGGCGCGGCCCTGGGCGCCCCGGTCGTCGGCGCGGTCATCGACTCGACGGGTCCGGGCGGCGGGTTCGCGGCCGCGGGCGGTGTGGGGCTGCTGCTGTCGGTGCTCGGGCTGGCCGTGCTGACGGTCGTGCGCCGGCGGAACGCGGGTCGGCGGGCAGCCGTCGCGGCCGGGCTCGGCGGAGCGCCCGCGGGGGTCGTCCCGGCGCCGTCGCCCGAGCCGGGGTCGTCGACCGGCCAGGAGGCGCGGACCGGCCGGGAGTCGCCGACCGGGCCCACGGCGTCGTCTCCCGCGGATTGGGTCGTCCCGACGCCGGCGCCCGCGGGCGCCGACGACGTGCCGGTGCGCCCGTCGCCGGTCGACCCGTCCCCGGAGCCGACGCCGCGCTGACCCGCCACGGACGACGACGCCGAGTCTCCGTCGCGTGCCTGTCCCGCGACGGCGGTCGACAGGCGCGGACCGCCAGGCTCTGCGGGTCAGCCGCGCGAGGGCGTCAGGACACGTAGCCCGTGAACTTCTCGCCCGGGCCCTCGCCCGGGGCGTCCGGGAACGGGCTGGCCTCGCGGAACGCCAGCTGCAGCGACCGGAGCCCGTCGCGCAGCGAGCGGGCGTGCTGGTTGCCGATGTCCGGCGCCGAGGCCGTCACCAGCGCGGCGAGTGCGGTGATCAGCTTCCGGGCCTCGTCGAGGTCCAGGTAGTCGCGGCCGGCGTGCTCGTCGGTGTCGGGGGACAGGCCGCACTTGACGGCGGCGGCGCTCATCAGGTGCACGGCGGCGGTGGTGATGACCTCGACCGCCGCCACGTCGGCGATGTCGCGGGTGGCGGTCGTGGGGTCCGGGGTCTCGCTCATGCCGCCGATCCTCTCATCGTCCGGGTCGCCCGCCGGGACGACGACGGGCGCGGCCGGAGCGAGTGCCGGCCGCGCCCGTCGTGGGTGCTGCGGGGCGGCCGGCTGGGGGACCGGCCGCCCCGCGGGGGGTCAGGCGACGGGCGTGCTCGCGGTGGCGGGCTCGCCGTTCTCGACCGGGGCCGCGCCCTGGAGGGCGGCGGCCAGCGCGGCGCCGAGGCCGGCGTCGACGTTCGTCCAGTACTGGATCGCGCGGGCGCGGATGACGTCGCTCTTCACCGCGCCGACGTGGCCGGTGATCGTCTCCAGGAACCGGGCGCGCGCGGCGTCGTCGAACACTTCGCGGTACAGCGTGCCCGCCTGGCCCCAGTCGTCGTCCTCGGGGTGCATGGTCGCGGCGCTGCGCACGAGCTCGCCGTCCGCCTCCCAGCCGGCCGACTCCGCGGCGCGGGCCGGGTCGGCCGCCGGGCCGCCGACCGAGTTGGGCGCGTAGACCGGGACCTCGGGCGCGTTGAAGTGGTACCGGGCCGCGCCGTCCTTGGAGTACGAGTGCACCTCGGACTTCGGGGCGTTCACCGGGAGCTGCGCGTGGTTGGTGCCGACGCGGTACCGGTGGGCGTCCGCGTAGGAGAAGATCCGCGCGAGCAGCATCTTGTCCGGGCTGGTCGCGATGCCCGGCACGAAGTTGCTCGGCGCGAACGTCGCCTGCTCGATCTGCGCGAAGTAGTTCTCCGGGTTGCGGTTGAGCTCCATCACGCCGACCTCGATCAGCGGGTAGTCGGCGTGCGGCCAGACCTTCGTGAGGTCGAACGGGTTGAACCGGTAGGCCTTGGCGTCCTCGTACGGCATGACCTGCACCGACAGGGTCCAGCGCGGGAACTCGCCGTCGGCGATGTGCTCGAACAGGTCGCGGATGTGGTGGTCGGCGTCCGAACCGGCGAGCTGCGCGGCCTCGTCGGCGGTCAGGTTGTCGATGCCCTGCTGGGACTTGAAGTGGTACTTGACCCAGAACCGCTCGCCGGCCGCGTTGATCCACTGGTAGGTGTGCGAGCCGAAGCCGTCCATCGTCCGCCACGAGCGCGGCAGGCCGCGGTCGCCCATCAGCCAGGTGACCTGGTGCGCCGACTCCGGGGACAGCGACCAGAAGTCCCACTGCATGTCGTTGTCGCGCAGGTTCGAGCCGGGCAGGCGCTTCTGCGAGCGGATGAAGTCGGGGAACTTGATCCCGTCGCGCAGGAAGAACACCGGGGTGTTGTTGCCGACGAGGTCGTAGTTGCCCTCGGACGTGTAGAACTTCAGCGCGAAGCCGCGGGGGTCGCGCCAGGTGTCGGGGGAGCCGTGCTCGCCGGCGACGGAGGAGAACCGCGCCAGCATCTCGGTCTCGACGCCCGGCTGGAACAGCGCCGCGCGGGTGTACCGGCTGACGTCGCCCGTGGTGGTGAACGTGCCGAAGGCACCGCCGCCCTTGGCGTGCACCACGCGCTCCGGGACCCGCTCGCGGTTGAACTGCGCCAGCTTCTCGACCAGGTAGTGGTCGTGCAGGACGATCGGGCCGTCGGCGCCGACGGACTGCGAGTGCGCATCGGACGCCACGGGGGCGCCGGAGTTGGTGGTGGTCGGGTTGACCTGGGTCACGGGGGTGTCCTTCCGGGTCGTCGGCAGGCCGGTCGAGGGCGTGCCGGGGACCGGTCGGGCAGGGTCGCCCGACCGGGAGTCGTGGGGTGGTCGGTGGTGCGGGGGGGTCGGGCCGGGGCGGCGGCTCGCCCCGGGGCTGCGGTCAGTCGGTCGTGCGGCTGCGGCAGTCGGGGCACAGGCCCCAGAAGGTGACCTCGGCCGTCTCGACGGTGAAGCCGGACGTCGAGCTCGGCACGAGGCAGGGCGCCTCGCCGATGACGCAGTCGACGTCGTCGACCGCGCCGCAGGAGCGGCACACCACGTGGTGGTGGTTGTCGCCCACCCGGCGCTCGTACCGGGCCGGGTGCCCGGCCGGCTCGATGCGCCGCAGGATGCCCACGTCGGTCAGTGCGTGCAGGACGTCGTAGACCGCCTGCACGGAGACCGTCGGGAGCGCCTCCCGGGCACGCCGGAGCACGGCCTCCGCGTCCGCGTGCGGCAGGTCGGCGACGGCACCGAGCACGGCGAGCCGGGGAGCCGTCACACGCAGGCCGCGGGCGCGGAGCAGCTCCGCGGGGTCGGTCGCGTGGTCGGTGGTGCGGCCCGCGTCGTGCGGGTGGCCGGCGGTCGACGCGGCGCCGGGCGCGGCGGGTGCGTGCTGGTCGACGGGCATGGCGCCACCCTGACACGTTTTCTGGAACTGTTCAAGCAGGGATCTGACGGCGTGTCACGTCGGGGTGGGTCGCCGGGGTGACGCGGGGAACAGGCAGGGGTCGCCGGGTGTTCTGGTAGAGTCATTCACGACTGGCCTGGGTCGACGTGTGTCACCGCTTCACCGCGGGGGCGTCCGGCGGCCCGGGTGCACAAGTGGAGGCCACTCCCACCTGAGTCCCGACCGCCCGGTCCGCCGGCAGCAGGGTCCAGGTTCCCGGTCCAGGTCACGACCCCTCGCGGGGACGTGGCCAGACGGCGCACCGTCCCGACGGGTGCCGTGGATCGTGTCGGCCCTCCACCTGTGCCCAGGTGCGAGGGCCTTCCTCGTTCCTGGAGGTCACCCACTTCGACTTCGAGGAGCACCACATCAGCGAGCCCCGCATCAACGATCGGATCCGCGTCGCCGAGGTCCGCCTGGTCGGCCCGAACGGCGAGCAGGTCGGCATCGTCCGCGTGGAGGACGCGCTGCGCCTGGCCCAGGACGCCGACCTCGACCTCGTGGAGGTCGCGCCGGACGCCCGCCCGCCCGTCTGCAAGATCATGGACTACGGCAAGTTCAAGTACGAAGCAGACATGAAGGCCCGCGAGGCCCGGCGGAACCAGAGCAACACGGTTCTCAAGGAGATCCGCTTCCGGCTCAAGATCGACCCGCACGACTACGGCACCAAGAAGGGCCACGTCGAGCGGTTCCTGTCGGCCGGCGACAAGGTCAAGGTCATGATCATGTTCCGCGGTCGCGAGCAGTCGCGCCCGGAGATGGGTGTGCGCCTGCTGCAGCGCCTCGCTGCGGACGTCGAGGAGCTCGGCTTCATCGAGAGCATGCCGAAGCAGGACGGCCGCAACATGATCATGGTGCTCGGCCCGACCAAGAAGAAGGCCGAGCAGAAGAACGAGCAGCGGAAGGCCCGCGCCCAGCGCGAGCCGCGCCCCGAGGCTGCGGAGGTCGAGGAGACGGAGACGGACGCTCCCGTGGAGACGGCCGCGCCGGCCGCCGCCGCGCCCGCTTCCGCCCCGGCTCCGGCTGCCGCCCCGGCTCCGGCCGCTGCCCCGGCTCCGGCCGCCGAGCCCGCTCCGGCGGCTGCTCCGGCTCCCGCCGCCGCTCCGGCCGCCGCGCCGCGTCCGCAGACCGCGCCGAAGCC
>NZ_JAHVCI010000052.1:0-30325 GCF_019265565.1 Cellulomonas sp. PS-H5 | reverse complement strand
CGGCGCGGTGGTCTCGGCGGCGGCCGCGGTGTCCGGCCGGCCGGCGTCGCGCGTCGCCGCGCGGCGGGTGCGCCCGGCGGGGCGCTCGCCGCCACCGGCGCGCTTGGCCTGGATGGCGTCGACCAGGTCGCTCTTGCGCATCCGGGAGGTCCCGGTCACGCCGAGCTCGGCCGCCAGGGCCTGGAGCTCCGGCATGCGCATGGCGGACACGGCGCCACCACGGGCGGAGCCGCCGGAGGCGCTGCTCACGGCCGGCTCGATGGTGTCTGTCACGAAGGACCCTTCCCCCTCGTCGGGGACCGCCGCCCACGGTCGGGGCGCGCGGTCCGCGTCCGGCCCTGTCTCGGGGCCGGCGCGTCGGTGAAGCCGCACGGGTCGCGCCGATCGCGTCGACTCGCGTGGGCTGGATCGTTCCCGGGCTCGGATCTCCTGAGCGACGCTGCACCGGAAAATGGCTGAGCGGATGTCAGGACGAGGCCCGGGGAACGGCGCCCAGCATAGCACCGGGGCGCGTCGATCAGGGCAGTCTCCGGGCCTCCGCGCCCGCGGTGTCGATCGCGAGCGGGACGATGCGCCAGCCGCCCATCACCCCGCCGAACACCTGCTGCAACGCGTCGTCCGCGTCGGTCGGCCGGGCCCCGTCGCCGTCCGGCTCACCCGCCGCGCGCGCGAGCACGAGCACCGTCGGTCCCGCGCCCGACACGACCGCCGCGACGCCCCGGGCGCGCAGCGCGTCGACGAGCGCCAGGCTCTCGGCCATCACCGGGCGGCGGTAGCCCTGGTGCAGCCGGTCCTCGGTCGCGGGCAGCAGCAGGTCCGGGCGGCGGCCGAGCGCCTCGACCAGCAGCGCGGCGCGGCCCGCCTGGAACGCGGCGTCGCCGTGCGGCACCTGCGCGGGCAGCACGCCGCGGGCGTGCGACGTCGACAGCCGGCTCGACGGCACCACCGCGACCGGCGTGACGTCCGGGTGCACCGCGAGCCGGGCCGCGCGCACCGCGTCGGCGCCCTCGGACCAGGCCACCGTCGCACCGCCGAGGAGCGCCGGCGCCGCGTTGTCGGGGTGCCCCTCGAGCTCCGTGGCCAGCCGCAGCACGACGTCGTCGTCCAGCGACTCGGGCTCCGCGACCAGCGCGCGCGCGGCGAGCAGGCCCGCGACCACGGCGCCGGCCGACGACCCGAGGCCGCGACCGTGCGGGATGCGGTTGCGGCAGGTCAGGTGCAGGCCGGTCTGCGGCGCGCCGACGTGGTCGAGCGCGTGCCGCAGCGCGCGGACGACGAGGTGGTCGTCGCCGGACGGCACCTCGTCGGCACCCTCCCCCACCACGTCCACCAGCACGTCCGCCGAGCCGAGCGCGCGCACCTCGACCTCGTCGTGCAGCGCGAGCGCGAGGCCCAGCGCGTCGAACCCAGGTCCGAGGTTCGCGCTCGTCGCCGGGACGCGCACCCGCGCCCGGTCGGCACCCAGTCGCACGGCGCGCCTCAGCCGAGGCCGAGCGCGGCGGCGATCTCCACCACGTCGGGCCGCACCCGGGTGGTCTCGACCTCCGTGCCGTCCGCGGTGCGCAGCGCCCACTGCGGGTCCTTGAGGCCGTGACCAGTGACGGTCACGACGATGCGCGCGCCGGCGGGCACACGACCCTCCTGGGCGAGGCGCAGGATGCCCGCGACGCCCGCGGCCGACGCGGGCTCGACGAACACGCCGACCTGCGAGGACAGCACCCGGTGCGCGTGCAGGATCTCGTCGTCCGTCACGGCCTCGATCAGCCCGCCGGACAGGTCGCGGGCCGCCTCGGCCTGCGTCCAGGAGGCGGGGTTGCCGATCCGGATCGCGGTCGCGATCGTCTCGGGCTCGGTGATCGGGTAGCCGTGCACGATCGGCGCGGCGCCGGCGGCCTGGAAGCCCCACATCGCCGGCGTGTGCGTGGCGACCGGGTCGAGGTCCGCCCCGGCGTCCAGGCCGGCGTACTCGCGGAAGCCCTTCCAGTACGCGGTGATGTTGCCGGCGTTGCCGACGGGCAGCGCGTGGATGTCCGGGGCGTCGCCGAGGGCGTCGACGATCTCGAACGCACCGGTCTTCTGGCCCTCGATGCGGTCGGGGTTCACCGAGTTCACCAGCTCGACGGGGTACGCCTCGGCGAGCTTGCGCGCGGCGATGAGGCAGTCGTCGAAGTTGCCGTCGACCTGCAGCAGCGTCGCGCCGTGCGCGACCGCCTGGCTGAGCTTGCCCATCGCGATCTTGCCGTCCGGCACCAGGACCGCGCACACCATGCCGGCGGCGGTGGCGTACGCGGCGGCCGACGCCGAGGTGTTGCCGGTGGAGGCGCACACGACGGCCTTGGCGCCGCGGCCCGCGGCAGCGGACATCGCGGTCGTCATCCCGCGGTCCTTGAACGAGCCGGTCGGGTTCATGCCCTCGACCTTGACGAACACCTCGGCCCCGGTGAGCCGCGACAGCGCGGGGGCCTCGACGAGCGGCGTGCCGCCCTCGCCGAGCGTGACGACGCGCTGCTGGACGTGCGCCGGCAGCCGGTCGGCGTACTCGCGGATCACGCCGCGCCACTGGTGTGCCATCAGGCTCCCTCGACTCGCAGGACGGACACGACCTCGCGCACGGAGGCGAGGTCGCGGATCGCGGCGACGGTGGCGGCCAGCGCGGCCTCCGGCGCCTCGTGCGTGGTGATGACCAGGCGGGCGACGCCGGGCGCGTCGTCGCCGTCGGCGGCGGGGTCCGCGGGGGCGACGTCGGCGGGCGACTGCCGGACGGCCTCGATCGACACCCCGTGCTCGGCGAGCACCGCGGACACGTGCGCGAGCACGCCCGGCCGGTCGTCGACGTCGAGCCGGACCTGGTAGCGCGTGCGCGCCGACTCCGCGGGCAGCACCGGCAGCGCGGCGTACCAGGACTCGGCGGGGCCGCGCCCGCCGTGCACCCGGTGCCGGGCGGCCGAGACGACGTCGCCGAGCACGGCGCTCGCCGTCGGGGCACCGCCCGCGCCGCGGCCGTAGAACATGAGCTCGCCGGCGGCCTCCGCCTCGACGAACACCGCGTTGAAGGCCCCGCGCACCCCGGCCAGCGGGTGGCTGAGCGGGACCAGCGCCGGGTGCACCCGGACCTGGACGCCCTCCGCGCCGTCCTCGGTCGCGCGGCGGTCTGCGATCGCCAGCAGCTTGATGACGTGCCCGGTGCGCGCGGCCCAGGCCACGTCGTCCGCCGTGACCTGCATGATCCCCTGGCGGTCGACGTCGTCGATCGAGACCCGGGTGTGGAACGCGAGCGACGCGAGGATCGCGGCCTTCGCGGCGGCGTCGAAGCCCTCGACGTCGGCGGTCGGGTCGGCCTCGGCGTAGCCCAGCGCCTGCGCCTCGGCCACGGCGTCCGCCAGGTCGAGGCCCTCGGTCGCCATCCGGTCCAGCACGTAGTTGGTCGTGCCGTTGACGATGCCGAGCACGCGGTGCACCCGGTCGCCGGTGAGCGACTCGCGCACCGGGCGGACCAGCGGGATCGCGCCGGCGACCGCGGCCTCGAAGTACAGGTCCACGCCCGCGGCGTCGGCGGCCTGGTAGAGCGTCGGGCCGTCCTCGGCGAGCAGCGCCTTGTTCGCCGTGACGACCGCCGCGCCGTGCTCGATCGCGCGGAGCAGCAGCCCGCGGGCCGGCTCGATGCCGCCGACGACCTCGACCACGACGTCCGCCTTCGCAACCAGGCCCTCGGCGTCCGCGGTGAGCAGCGCGCGGTCGACGACCGGGTCGCGCGGGGCCTCGACGTCGCGCACCGCCACCCCGACGAGCTCCAGCGGCGCCCCGACCCGCGCGGCGAGGTCCGACGCCTGCGTCGTGAGCAGCCGGACGACCTCCGTGCCGACGACCCCGCAGCCGAGCAGCGCGACGCGCACCGCGGGGCGGCCGGTCGCGCCGGGCGCGGGCGAGGTGGGGCTGACGGACTCGTCGCGTGGGGTCACCGCGTGCACCTTCCGATCACGCCCGGTCTGCTCCGGGCCTGCTGGGGTGGGGTCCGGCGCAGCGGCGCCCGACCGGACCACAGGATAGGGGCGCGCCCTCGGCGGGCGGCCGGGTATCCACACCGTGGGCGCGCCGGTCCGGCGGCGGCTGCGGCCGTGCGCGTCAGGCGGTCCCGTCGATGACCTCGGCCGCGGCGAGGAGCCGGGCGCGCAACGGCTCGAGGTCGCGGACCAAGGCCTCGCGGACCACCTCCGACTCCACGGCGAAGTACCCGTGGACGATCCGGTTCCGCGTGGACCGGACCGAGTGCCAGTCGCCGCCGCAGATCTCGTCCCGCAGCCCGGCCGGCAGTCCGGACAGGCAGTCGATGGCCGCGGCCAGCCGCAGGCACGCGGCGTCGAAGCCCGCGGGGTCGTCGAGCCCGAGGCGGTCGACGTGGGCGCGCACCGCGTCGACGTGCTCCACCGCCTCGACGACCAGGTCGACCGGTGTACGCCTCACAGCGCGACGGCCTGGACCGTGGCGGCGACGCGGGGCTTCAGCATCCGCGCCGGCACGAGGTCCACGGGTCGCTCCAGGATCTGCTCCAGCTCCACCTGCGCACGGCCGAGGTCGAACAGGCTGACCCCCGGTTCCAGGTCGACCAGAAGGTCGACGTCCGAATCCGGGCCGTCCTCGCCGCGCGCGACCGACCCGAAGACCCGGACGTTCGACATCCCGTGCCTGCCCGCGGCCGCGACGATCGCGTCCCGCTGACTGCCGAGCACCCGGTTCAGCACGGTCTCGGGTGGCGGTCCGTCCGCGCGCTCCCCCGGCGGCGCCCCGCCGTGCCCGTCCCCCGGCGCCCCGTCGACCACCACCTCGCTCCTCGCCGGCACGACGTCCACCGCCGGCGGCACCGCGTCCGCCCGGCGCAGCAGCCGGGCCACCTCCGGCTGGCTCCGCCCGAGCGCCCCGGCGATCCGCCGCTGGCTCCACCCGCGGGCCGCCGCCTGCCGCACCGCGAGCACGAGCCCGCGGGCCGCCTCGGCCCGCAGCCGGTCGGCCCGCACCGCGGCCTCCCCGAGGTACGCCCCGAACGCCGCCTCGACCGCCGTCGTCCCGTCCTGGTCCCCGTCGACCATCCCGATCACCTCCGATAGCAGACGCTATCGACGGCACGGAGCACTCAACCGACGCCCGGCCACCTACCCAGCGCCGCCCGCGGGGGCGGCGGGCACGGCTCAGCCCAGGTCGAGCGCCAGCAGGTCGTCCTCGGTCTCGCGCCGCACCAGCACCCGCGTGGCGCCCTCGCGGACGGCGACCACCGGCGGTCGCGGCACGTGGTTGTAGTTCGACGCCATCGACCGCCCGTACGCCCCGGTCGCCGCGACCGCGAGCAGGTCGCCCGCCGCCACGTCGGCCGGCAGCTGCACCTCGTGCACGACGATGTCGCCGCTCTCGCAGTGCTTGCCGACCACGCGCGCGAGCACCGTCTCGGCGGCGCCTTCCCGCGACACGATCGCTGCGTGGTAGTGCGCGCCGTACAGCGCGGGGCGGATGTTGTCGCTCATCCCGCCGTCGACGGAGACGTACAGACGGGACCGGCCCTCGTCGAGCGAGACGGGCTTCACGGTGCCCACGGTGTACAGCGTCAGCGTGGTGGGGCCGACGATCGCGCGCCCCGGCTCGAACGACAGCCGCGGCAGCGGCGTGCCGAGCGCGGCGCAGGTCGCGTCGACCGCCGCGGCGATCTCCTTCGCGATCCGGTCGACGTCGAGCGGCACCTCGCCGGGCAGGTAGGCGATCCCGAACCCGCCTCCGAGGTCGACCTCCGGCACCAGGTACCCGGTGCGCGCGGCCAGGTCGGCGCGCAGCCCGAGCACCGACTGCGCCGCGACCGCGAACCCCGCGGGGTCGAGGATCTGCGAGCCGATGTGCGAGTGGATGCCGAGCAGCCGCAGCTCGGGGTGCCGGAGCACGAGCTGCAGCGCGGTGAGCGCCGGGCTGTCGCCGCCGTCGGCGGGCGTGGCGACCGACAGGCCGAACTTCTGGTCCTCGTGCGCGGTCGAGATGTACTCGTGCCCGCCCGCGTGCACGCCGGTGGTGACCCGCACCATCACGGGCGCCGGCTCGGCGCCGGCGCCCCGCGCGCGGACGGCCGCGGCGACGCGCTCGACCTCGCCGCGGGAGTCGACGATGAGCCGGCCCACCCCGGCCTCGAGCGCCCGGGCGATCTCCGCGTCCGACTTGTTGTTGCCGTGCAGCCCGAGGTCCGCGCCCGGCACGCCGGCCCGCAGCGCGACGGCGAGCTCGCCGCCGGTCGAGGTGTCGACCCGCAGGCCCTCCTCGTGCGCCCAGCGCGCGACGGCGACGGACAGGAACGCCTTGCCCGCGTAGTAGACGTCGACGCCGGCGCCGACCTCGGCGAACGCGGACTCGAACGCGGTCCGCAGGGCCCTGGCGCGCGCCCGGAAGTCGGCCTCGTCCAGCACGTACGCGGGCGTGCCCTGCTCCGCCGCGAGGTCGCGCAGGTCCACCCCCGCGACGCGCACGGCCCCGTCGGCGCCGCGGCCCGCGGAGGCGGGCCAGGGCAGGCCGAGCGGGGCCGGCGCGGCGGTCGGGCCGCCGGTCACATGCGCTCCGGGGCGCTCACGCCGAGCAGCGCCAGCCCGTTCGCGAGCACCTGGCGGGTGGCGTCGTTCAGCCACAGCCGGGTGCGGTGCACGTCGGACACCTCCTCGTCGCCGAACGGGAGGACCCGGCGCTGGTCGTACCACTTGTGGTACGCCCCGGCGAGCTCCTCCAGGTACCGGGCGACGCGGTGCGGCTCGCGCAGCTCGGCCGCCTGGGCGACGATCCGCGGCAGCTCGGCGATCTTGCCCAGCAGCACGGACTCGGTCGCGTGGTCGAGCAGCGACGCGTCGAACCCGTCCTCCCGGCGCACGCCGGCATCGGCGGCGTTGCGGCCGACCGAGCAGGTGCGGGCGTGCGCGTACTGCACGTAGTAGACCGGGTTCTCGTTCGTCGCCCGGGTCAGCAGGTCGAGGTCGAGGTCGATCGACGAGTCGGTCGACGACCGCGCCAGCGAGTACCGCGCGGCGTCCACGCCCACGGCGTCGACCAGGTCCTCCAGCGTGACGACCGTGCCGGCGCGCTTGCTCATCCGGACCGGCTGGCCGTCCTTGACCAGGTTGACCATCTGCCCGATGAGGATCTCGAGGTTCACGCCCGGCACGTCGCCGAACGCGGCGCACGCCGCCATCATCCGGCCGACGTAGCCGTGGTGGTCGGCGCCGAGCATCATGATCGCCCGGTCGAAGCCGCGCTCGCGCTTGTCGAGGTAGTACGCCAGGTCGCCCGCGATGTACGCGGCCTCGCCGTCGGACTTGACGATGACGCGGTCCTTGTCGTCGCCGAACTCGGTGGTGCGCAGCCAGGTCGCGCCGTCGGACTCGAAGACGTGGCCGAGCTCGCGCAGCCGCGCGACGGCCCGGTCGACGGCGCCGTTCTCGTGCAGCGAGTCCTCGTGGAAGTACACGTCGAAGTCGACGCCGAAGTCGTGCAGCGCCTGCTTGATCTCGCCGAACATGAGGTCGACGCCGCGCGCGCGGAACGCCTCCTGCGCCTCGGCGTCCGGCAGCGTGCGCGGGTCGGGGTCGCCGGCCGCGACCGCCTGGGCGATGACGGTCTCCGCGATGTCGGAGATGTACTGGCCGCCGTAGCCGTCCTCCGGCGCCTCCTCGCCCTTGGCGCGGGCCAGCAGCGAGCGGGCGAACCGGTCGATCTGCGCGCCGTGGTCGTTGAAGTAGTACTCCCGGGTCACGGCCGCGCCGGACGCCTCGAGCACGCGCGCGAGGCTGTCGCCGACCGCGGCCCAGCGGACGCCGCCGATGTGGATCGGGCCGGTCGGGTTCGCGGAGACGAACTCCAGGTTGATCTTCTCGCCGGACAGGGACGCGTTGCGGCCGTACCCGCCCGCGGCCTCGACCACCGAGCGGGCGAGCTCGCCCGCCGCGGCGGCGTCGAGCGTGATGTTGAGGAAGCCGGGCCCGGCCACGTCGACCTTCGCGACGCCCGGGGCGTCCGCGAGCCGGCGCGCGAGCTCCTCGGCGAAGGCGCGCGGGTTGGTCCCGGCCTTCTTCGCCAGCTGCAGCGCGACGTTGGTCGCCCAGTCGCCGTGCTCGCGCTGGCGGGGTCGCTCCACGTGCACGGTGGCGGGCAGGTCGGCGGCGTCCAGGGCGAAGGTCCCGTCGGCGACGGCGCCCGCGAGGGCGGCGCGCAGGGACTCGGAGAGCTCAGCGGGGGTCACCGGACAAGCGTAGCGACGCGCCGGGCCTCCCCCGACCCGTCAGGCGGGCGGGGCCGCCGGCCGCCGCGGACCCCAGGTGTCCTCCAGCATCACCGGCCGGCACGCCACCGTCGCCGCGCCCAGCAGCACCACGAGCGTCCCGAGCAGGAACAGCAGCGCCGCCGTCCACGTGCCGGTCGCGTCGTACAGCGCCCCGACCAGCAGCGGGCCGGTGCCGGCGATCGCGTACCCGACGCCCTGCGTGAACCCGGACAGCGAGGCCGCGCCCGCCGACGTCCGGGTGCGCAGGTTGATCAGCGCCAGCAGCACCGGGAACGCACCCGGCCCGATCCCGCCGAGCAGCACCCACAGCCACACCGGCCCGCCCGGCGACACCAGCAGCCCGACGTACGACACCGCCCAGCAGGCCACGAACACCACGACCAGCCCGATGGGGTTCCGCATCCGTGCCGCGGCGATCGGCGCGATCAGCGCGGGCGGCAGGCCGAGGATCGCGAACACCGACAGCCACACCCCGGCCGCGTGCGCCGACGTCCCGCCGTCCACCAGGATCTGCGGCAGCCAGGCGAACATCACGTACGAGTCGAGCGAGTTCATCGCGAACGTGATCGCCATGCCCCACGCCAGCGGGCTGCGCCACACCCGGCCGCCGGACCGGTGCCGCGAGGTCAGCGCCGGCGTCGTCGCGGGGGCGCGGCGCAGCAGCCCGGACAGGTGCGTCCGCGCGGCGGCCGAGCGGACGACCACGACGACCCACGGCACCGCCGCGAGCACGCCGACGACCGCCCACACCGACAGCGCCGTCCGCCACCCCAGCCGCTCGGCCACGGGCAGCGCCAGCAGCGCGGGCAGCGCCGTGCTGAACGACATCGTCACCGAGTAGATCGAGGTGACCACGCCGATCCGGTCCGGGAAGTACCGCTTCACCACCGGGGGCAGCAGCACGTTGCCCATGCCCATGCCGGCCAGCGCGATCACCGACCAGCCGAGGAACCCCGCCGCCGACGTCGAGGTGGACCGCACGACCTCGCCCGTCACCGAGAGCAGCATCGCCGCGACCAGCAGCGGCTCCAGCCCGACCCGGCGCGCGAGCACCGGGGTGAGCGAGCCGAACGCCGCGAACGACGCCACCGGGATCGTGCCGAGCAGGCCCGCCTCGGTCGGCGACAGCGCCACGTCGGCGCGCACCAGGTCGAGGATCGGCGACACCGAGGCGACGGCGATCCGCAGGTTCAGCGCGACCAGCACCACCCCGAGCAGCACGACGCGGCGACCGCGCCAGGGCGCGACGGGACCGGCGGGCGGGGTGGTGGTCGACATGCGGCCTCGGTTCTGCACGGGAGACGGCGCGCGTCGGCGGGCGCTGGCGGACGGGTGCCCCGGTCGTGTTGAATCGCGGCACAACTGACCAGGGAGACTACTCCGCATGACGCGACGCACCGGACTCATCGACGCGACGGTGGCGCAGCTCCGGGCGCGCATCACCTCGGGCGACTGGCCGGTCGGCACCCGCATCCCGCCGGAGCCCGCGCTGGTCGAGCTGCTCGGCGTCGGCCGCAACACCGTCCGCGAGGCGGTCCAGTCGCTGGTGCACGCCGGGCTCGTCGAGCGGCGGCAGGGCTCGGGCACCTACGTGCTGTCCACCTCCGAGCTGGCCGTCAGCATGGGACGGCAGATCGCCGACGCCCGGCAGCGGGACGTGATCGAGGTCCGCCGCAGCCTGGAGGTCGAGGCCGCCCGGCTCGCCGCCCGTCGCCGGACCACCGCCGACGTGGCGGCGATCACCCGCCTGCGCGACCAGCGCGCCGAGGCGTACCGGTCGGGCGCGCTCGACCGGATGGTCGCGGCCGACCTCGCGCTGCACCGCGCCATCGCCCGCGCCGCGCGGAACCCGGTGCTGCTGTCGCTGTACGAGAACCTCATCGACGCGATCACCGACAACATCCGGTTCAACTTCGCGCAGATCCTGCAGGACGGCGACAACCACGACGGGCTCGTCGAGGCCATCGCGGCGGGCGACGACGTGCGGGCCGTCGACGAGACCAGCGTCTACCTGTCGGGGCTGCTCGGGGAGGACTGAGAGCCTGGTAGTCTCGTGCACCGCGCCGCTGGTTCGCCGGTCGGCGTGCGGCGGTACCCCGCCCTCGTAGCTCAGTGGATAGAGCGTCTGCCTCCGGAGCAGAAGGTCGTAGGTTCGAATCCTATCGAGGGCACCAGCACGCAGGCCCGGCCCCGTCGAGGGACCGGGCCTTCGTCGTCCCCGGCGCCGGGCGTCCGGCGCGTCAGCCGTCCGCCGGGAACCGGATCCCCGCCGCCCGCCGCGCCGCGGTCTGCACCCGGCTGACCGCCACGCTGCGGTCCAGCCACGCCGACGCGGCAGCCCGGTCCTCCTCCTCGACGGCCCGGACGAACGCCCGGAACTCCGTCGCGAGCCGGTCCCCCGCCAGCCCGTCGTCGACCGTCTCCACCGCCCCGTCGGCCAGCTCCAGCGTCACCGCCCCGACCAGGTTCGGCGACGTCGACGTCGTGATCCGGCCCGCGGTGCCCTGGATCAGCCCGCCCTGCGGCCCGGCCGAGTCCTTCGCCTGGGTGCAGGTCGCGACGAACCCCGGGTACCGCAGCACCAGCACGCCGCTGGTGTCGATCCCCCGCTCGACGTTCGCGGTGTACGTCGCTTGCTCCGGCTCGCCGAACAGGCCGAGCACGAAGTGCAGGTTGTACAGCCCGAGGTCCATCAGCGCGCCGCCCGACTGCTCCGGGTCGAACGCCGGCGGCACCTCCCCCGCCCGGAACGCGTCGTACCGCCGCGAGTACTGGCTGTACTGGGTCTGCACCAGCTTCACGTCGCCGATCCGCGGCAGCCACCGGCGCACCTGCGCGAACGCGGCCAGGTGGATCGTCGTGACCGCCTCGAACAGGAACCGCCCGCGCTGCTCGGCGAGCCGGCGCAGGTCCAGCGCCTCGTCGACGGTGCTGGTCATCGGCTTCTCGACGACGACGTGCAGCCGACGCTCCAGGCCCTCGCGGGCGTAGGCGACGTGCGCGGCGTTCGGCACGGCGACGTAGAGGGTGTCGATCCCGGCGGCGCAGAGCTCGTCCAGGCTGTCCGTCACGAGCGGCACGCCCGTGCGGGCGGCGAGCTCCCCCGCCCGGTCGAGCGACCGCGGGCGGGCGAGCACGCCCACCACCTCCAGGCCGGGGACGCGCGGCGCCCCGCGCTCCAGGAACTCCGCCACCATGGCACCCGCACCGACGACCCCGAGACGCATCACCCGGAGATCATCCCCCGGGCGTGAGGGCCGCCCGGACCGCCCTCCGGTCAGCGCGGGGCGCGCGGGAGCGAGCGGGCCGCCGGCTCGCTGAACTCCAGGGTGATCCGCAGGTGCCGCAGCTCCCGCTGGTCGAGCACCCGGCCCGCGCCCTCGTAGTGGATCGACTCGCCGTCGATCAGCTCCAGGCGCGCCATCGGGGCGTCGACCAGCAGCGTCTCCGTCGTGGCGTCCTCGACTCTCAGGCTCCCCCCGGTGCCCTCGATGCGGACCGTGTGGCCGCGCAGGTCGACCGCGCGCAGGAGCGCGCGGGTCGCGCCGTCGCGCAGCAGGATCCGGGTCGGTCGCAGCACAGGGGGTCCTTCCGGGAGCGGGGTCGGGTGCGCGGCGCTGCGCGGGGGAAGCGCATGCCACCCAGATCGTACGATCGGCCGCCACCAGGGCACTTGTGAGGACTTTGGCGCCGGCTTGACCCGGCGTCACGGCCCGGCCGGTACCGTCGGCACGTGCCCCGCCGCCGCCCGCCGTCGATCCCGGGCCTCGTGGAGCACCGGGAGCCGCTCGCGCCGGGCGAGGCGCACGTCGACCCCGCCGACCCGCGCGGCCTGGCCCGCCGAGCGGGCGACGGCTCGGACTGGTTCTCCTGGCGCGCGGAGCTGTTCTCGTGGGTGGCCGCGGTCCTCGCGGTCGTCGAGGTCGTACTCGCCGTCCGCGCGGCGTCCTGGCGCCCGCTCGGCGCGGCCGCTCTCCTCCTGCTGGCGGCGGCGGTCGCGTGGCGGACGCGCACGCGGTACGACCGCTCCCCGCGCGGGAGGCGCGACATGCTGCGGATGAGCGGCGGGCTGTTCGGCGCGCTGCTCGTCTTCTTCGTCGCCCTCCCGTTCCTCGCGCCCTGACCGGGCCCGCCCTCAGCCCGCGAGCGCCGCGTCCGCGTGGTGCCGCCCCACCGGCAGCATCAGCGGCCGCCCGGACAGCGGGTCGGTGATGACCCGGCTCGCCAGCCCGAACACCGCCTGCACGGTCGCCGGCGTCAGGACGTCCGTCGGGTCGCCCGCCGCGAGCACCCGCCCGCCGGCCATCGCCACCAGGTGGTCCGCGTACCGGGCGGCCAGGTTGAGGTCGTGCAGCACCATGACGATCGTCGTGCCGCGGTCCCGGTTCAGGTCGGTGAGCAGGTCGAGCACCTCGACCTGGTGGCTCACGTCGAGGAACGTCGTCGGCTCGTCGAGCAGCAGCAGGTCCGTCTCCTGGGCGAGGACCATCGCGATCCACACCCGCTGCCGCTGCCCGCCGGACAGCTCGTCGACCGGGCGCTCGGCGAGCTCCACCGTGCCGGTGGCCTCCAGAGCGGCGGCGACGGCGCGGTCGTCCTCGCGGCTCCACCGGGACAGCACGCGCTGGTGCGGGTGCCGGCCGCGGCCGACCAGGTCGGCGACGGTGATGCCCTCCGGCGCGAGCGGCGACTGCGGCAGGAGTCCGAGCGTGCGCGCGAGCTCCTTGGCGGGCGTCCGGTGCACCTCCCGGCCGTCGAGCAGCACCTGCCCGCCGCGCGGCGCGAGCAGCCGGGACATCGAGCGCAGCAGCGTCGACTTGCCGCAGGCGTTCGCGCCGACGACCGCCGTGATCCGGCCCGGGGGCACCGCGAGGTCGAGCCCGTCGACCACCGTGCGGTCGCGGTAGCCGAGCGTGAGCGCCGTGGCCTCGAGCCTGTGGGACGTGGTCACAGCGAGCCTCCCGTGCGGTTCGTCCGCGTGATCAGGTAGATGAGGAACGGCGCCCCGAGCGCGCCGGTGACGACACCGACCGGGTAGCGCGCGCCGAACGCGTACTGGCCCACGAGGTCGGCGACCAGGACCAGCAGCGCACCGACCAGCGCGGACGGCACCAGCATCGAGCCGCGCGCCCCGACGACGCGCGCCGCGATCGGGCCGGAGAGGAACGCGACGAACGCGACGGGCCCGGCGGCTGCCGTCGCGAACGCGATGAGCCCCACGGCGGCGCCGATCAGCAGGATCCGGGTCCGCTCCACCCGGACGCCCAGCGCCGAGGCGGTGTCGTCCCCGAGCTGCAGCTGGGAGAGGTTCCGCGACTGCGCGAGCAGCACCGGGCCGAGCACGACCAGCGCGAGCAGCACGGGCACGACCGCGCCCCAGCCGGTGCCGTTCAGGCTGCCGGTGAGCCAGCGCATGGTCTCCTGCAGCTCCCAGCGCGGCGCCTTGCTCAGCGCGTACGAGGTGACGCTCTCCATCATCGCGGCGACGCCGATGCCGATGAGCACCAGCCGGGTGCCCAGCACCCCCCGCCGGAACGACAGCACGTAGACCAGCGCGGCGACGCCGAGCCCGGCGGTGATCGCGAACAGCGAGACCTGCGCCCCACCCAGCCCGAGGAACACGATGCCGACCGCGGCGGCCGCGCTGGCGCCCGTGCTGATGCCGATGATGTCGGGGCTGGCCAGCGGGTTGCGCAGCATGGTCTGGAAGGTCACGCCGCCGAGGCCGAAGCAGGCCCCTGCGACGACGGCCAGGACCGCGCGCGGCAGGCGCAGCCGCCCGACGGTGAACGTGGCGCCCGGGACGTCCTGCCCCAGCACCACGCGGAGCACGTCGGCCGGCGGGTAGAACGTGCGGCCGACCATGAGGCTCGCGAGGAAGACGACGACGACGAGCACGACGAGCACCACGATCGCGCGCCGGCGGTGGCGCTGGCGGCGGACGCGCCCGGCCCGGACGGCGTCGGCGGTGGTCTCCGTGCCGGGCGCGGCGACGGCGGCGGCGAGGGCGGTCACAGCTCCCGCACCTTCTGCCGGCGGACCACCCAGATGAAGAACGGCGCCCCGACGAGGGCGGTGATGATGCCGACGTCCAGCTCCTCGGGCCGCGCGATGATCCGGCCGACGACGTCGGACGCCGTCACGAGCCCGGCCCCGGCCAGCGCCGAGAACGGCAGCAGCCACCGGTGGTCGACCCCGACCAGCAGCCGGCACAGGTGCGGCACGACCAGCCCGACGAACGCGATCGGCCCGGCGACCGCGGTCGCCCCGCCGGCCAGCAGCACGGCGCCCAGGGACGCGAGCCCGCGCGCGACCGCGACCCGCTCGCCGAGGCCCGCGGCCAGCTCGTCGCCCAGCGCGAGGGAGTTCAGCCCGCGCGCGGCGAGCAGGCAGATCACCGTGCCGGCCCCGAGGAACGGCAGGACCGCGCCGATGCTGCTGAAGCCCGCGCCGCCGACCCCGCCGATCTGCCAGGACCGCACGCTCTCGGCGATGTCGCCCCGCGGCAGCACCACGGCGCTGATGAACGACACGAAGGCCGCCGACGTCGCCGCCCCGGCGAGCGCCAGCTTGAGCGGCGTCGCCCCGCCGCTGCCCAGGGAGCCCACCGCGTACACGAGCACGGCGGTGATCCCGGCGCCGACGATCGCGGTCCAGATGAACGCGGTCTGCGTCCAGATGCCGAACCAGGCGACGCCGACCGCGACGGCCAGCGAGGCGCCCATCGTCACGCCGAGGATGCCGGGGTCGGCGAGCGGGTTGCGCGTGACGCCCTGCATGACCGCCCCGGACAGCCCGAGCGCGGCGCCGACCAGCAGCGCCAGCACGGTGCGCGGGATGCGCTTGGCCACGGCGGCCTGGCTGACGTTGTCGATCGACCCGCCGAGCGCGGCAATCAGGTCCGCCCAGGAGATCTCCCGGGAGCCGATCGCGAGCGACGCGGCCACGAGCAGGACGAGGACCGCGACGACGGCGAGCAGCCAGAGCAGGCGCACCCGCGCCGGGCGTCGCACGACGGCGACGCCCGGCGCGGGTGCGGGTGGGGCGAGGGTCACGCGCGGCCGGTCACTCGGCGGAGGTGCCCGCGGCGTCCGCGAGCATCGTCACGTAGTCGTCCAGCACCCAGGAGATCGACAGCGGGGTGGGGTTGGCGGCGGTGCCCAGCGGGCCCGAGCCGTCCAGGAAGACGATCGCGTCGTTGGCGACGGCCGGCATCTGCGACAGCAGCGGGTCGGCCTTGAGGGTGTCGACCAGGGCCTGGTCGCCGTAGGTGACGATCAGCTCGACGTCGTCGAACAGGTCGACCTGCTCCGCGCTGACGGAGCCGGAGAACTCGCCGGACGCGCTCGCCTCCTCGACCGCAGCAGGCGTGCTGAGGCCCAGGTCCGCGAAGAACGCGGCGCGGGTGTCGTTGGCCGTGTAGAAGTTCACGGTGCTGAGGTCGGTGGTGTCGACGTGCGTGAGGAACATCGTCGACACGCCCTCCAGGCCCGGGTGCGCAGCGACGGTGTCGGTGATCTCGCCCTCGAGCTCGGCGACCAGCTCCTCGCCCTCCGCCTCCATGCCCATGCCGGCGGCGTTCACCAGGATCATGTCGCGCCACGAGGTCGCCCAGGGCTCCTCGGGGTAGGCGACGACCGGCGCGATCTCGCTCAGCGTGTCGTAGTCCTCCTGCGTGAGGCCGGAGTAGGCCGCGAGGATCACGTCGGGCGCGGTGTCCGCGACCGCCTCGAAGTCGATGCCATCGGTCTCGTCGAACAGCACCGGCTCCTCGCCGCCCAGCTCCTCGAGCTTCTCCTCGACCCAGGGCAGCAGGCCGTTGCCGTCGTCGTCGCCGAAGTTCGCGGCGGCCATGCCGACGGGCACCACGCCCAGCGCCAGCGGCACCTCGTGGTTGGCCCAGTTGACCGTCGCGACGCGCTCCGGCGCCTCGTCGAGGGTCGTCGTGCCGAACGCGTGCTCGATCGTGATCGGGAACTCGTCGGACGCCCCGGCCGACGTCGGGTCGTCCGACCCGGACGACGACTCGGACGGCGTGCTGCTGCAGGCAGCGAGGACCAGGGCGACCGATCCGGCCGCGACCAGCGCGGACAGGCGACGGGTGCGCATAGCGACGTCAGCTCACTCTCGGGGAGGCGAAGGGGACGCCCGACCTGCGCGGACGCGGTCCGTCAGCAGGTGAGGCGTGCCTAAGTTAGGTGAGGCTGTGCGAATGGCGCAATCGCGCGATCGGGACGTCGACCCGCGTCATCGGGACAGCGCCGGGCCCTCAGGACGGCTGGAAGGCGCTCGGCGCGCGTCCCGTCTGCCGGCGGAACGCCGCCCCGAAGGCGCTCGCCGACGCGTAGCCGACCGCCTCCGCCACCTCGTCGACCCGCTCCCCCGCCGCGAGCAGCAGCACGGCCCGCTGCGCCCGCACCGCCGCCTGCCACCCGCCCAGGCTCAGCCCGGTCTCCGCCCGGAACGCCCGGGTCAGGGTGCGCGGGCTCACCCCGAGCGCGGCCGCCCAGTCCGCGAGCGCCCGCGGGTCCCCGGGGTCGGCCGTCACGGCGTCGACCACCGGGCGGAGCAGCGGGGACCGGGGCGTCGTCACGGCCACCTCGTCCGGCGCCGGGACCAGCACGTCCAGCACCATCTGCTCCGTGAGCACCCGGGACCCCTCTGCCAGAGCGGGGTCCTGGAGCCGCGCCAGCAGCAGCGCGAGCAGCGGCGTCACCTCGACCGCGACCGGCGCGTCCGCCAGCGGCCGCACCGCGTGCACCCCGAACTGCGCCGTCCGGTACCAGGTCCCCGCCGGCGCCCGGGCCGTGTGCACCGTCCCGGCCGGCAGCCACAGCCCCGTCGTCGGCGTGATCGCCCACGTCCGGTCCGCCGCCGTCACGCTGGACGCGCCGCGCAGGTTCCACAGCAGCTCGTGCGTCGGGTGCGCGTGCGGCGCCCACACCGTCTCGCGGTCCACCAGCTCGTCCATGCCGTCGATGACGTACGGCACCGCCACCGAGCCCGCCGCGTAGAGCGGCAGCGACCGGCTGTCGACGCCGTCGACGGGGCGGGCGGCCGGACCGGTGGACATGGGCGCAGCCTACGAGCCGCGACCCCGCCGGCTGGCCTGGGCCGTTCGGGTGAGGCGGGCCGGGATCGCCCTCCGCGCCGGCCCGACCCGCGGCACACTCGCGCCCGGGGCGACGCCCCGCCCGTCCCGAGGAGGACCCGTGCCCGGTGCGACCGCACTGCCCGTGCTGCGACTGGCGTGGCAGCCCGACCGCGCCGAGCTCGCCGACGCGCTCCGCGTGCTGCTGAGGCTGCGCCGCCGCCGCCGAGCCGGTGCCCTCCTGCTCGGCGGCCTCGCCGTGGCGGCAGGGAGCTGGGCCACGGGGCAGCTCCTCCTCCCCTGGCTGGCGCTCGTCGTCCTGCTGCTGGCGCTCGTGGTGCTGCCCGTCCACCGACTCGCCGCGCAGATGTCGTGGCGCAGGGACCCGCGCCTGCGCACCGAGCACACCGCCGAGGTGGTGCCCGGCGAGGGCCTGAGCCTGACGATCGGCGACGTCGCCTCCGCGTACCGGTGGTCCGCGTTCTCCGGCGTCCTCGAGACCGACGCCCAGTACCTCCTCACCCTCCCCCGCGGTCGGCGCACCTCCGTCCTCCCGCTGCCGAAGCGTGCCGCCGCGCCCGGAGATGCGGACGCGCTTCGCGCCGTCCTCGCCGCCGCGCTCGGCGAGCCCGTCCGCGCGCGCTGACCCGGCCGCTCGCCTGGCCGGCGCGAGCCGCCCGTGACACCGTGCCGAGGTGACCTCCTCCGCCGCGGCCACGCCCGCGACACCGCCGGCCGCCGTGCGCGGTGCCGCCCCGGAGCCCGCGCGCGCGTCGTGGGACATCGGCTCGCCGGCGCGGCTGCTCGCCGCCGTCCTCGTCTGCGGCGCCGCCGTCCTGATCTTCGCCGTGCACGTCCGACCGCTCGGGTACGTGCCCCTCGTGCTCGGCGTCGCGCTCGGCCTCGCCGTCGACCGGGCGCTCGGGCGGGACCTGGCCCTGATCGGCACCGGCATGGCGATCGTCTCGACCATCTCGCTGAAGGCGGACCTCTCCGACGCCGGCATGGCGCGGTTCACCGTCGCCCTGTCCCTCGCTGTCCTGGTGCCGTGGGCGCTCTCCCGGTACGTGTTCGGGCAGCGGACCATCCGGTTCCCCGTCGCCACGGGCCGGCGCTGGGCGCGCTGGCAGTGGGCGTACCTGGCCGCCGTCGTCGTGATCGGCTACCTCGTCCTGCCGTTCTACTTCATCGGCTCCGGGGCCTACCGGAACTGGCCGGACCTCGACGGCGGGCAGGACATCGCGCGGCTGTTCGTGGGCGTCAACGCGGTCGGCATCTGGGACGAGCTGTTTTTCATCTGCACCGTCTTCGCCCTCCTGAGACGGCACCTCGGGCTGTGGACCGCCAACGTCCTGCAGTCGGTGGTCTTCGTGTCCTTCCTCTGGGAGCTCGGCTACCGGGAGTGGGGGCCGCTGCTCACCGTGCCGTTCGCCCTCGTCCAGGGGTGGATCTTCGCGCGCAGCACCTCGCTGCCCTACGTCGTCGCGGTGCACCTGCTGTTCGACCTCGTGGTGTTCGGCGTCCTCGTGCACGCGCACCACCCCGAGCTGCTCGACGTCTTCGTCACCGCGCCGGGCTGAGCGCGCGACGGGCTGAGCGCGCGACCGGCCGAGCGCGCGACCGGCCGAGCGCGCGACCGGCCGAGCGCGCGACCGGCCGAGCACAGGACGGGTCGAGCGCGAGGCGGGCTCGATCCGCGCGCGTGTCGGTGGGCGTCGCTAGCGTGCTCGGCACAGCCGCGTCCAGGGCGAGGACAGCGGGTCGCACCCGACCTCCCGGAGCCCTCGTTGACCGCCGCACCGCCCGCCCCCGCTCCCGCCCTCGTCACCGTCGTCGTCGAGGACGGCCGGCCACCGGTCGTCGACGTCGCCGGGTACGCCGACCTCGCTGAGCGGGTCCCCGCGACCGCGACCACGCCCGTCCACCTGTGCTCGGCCGCGAAGGCGGTCACCGCGGTCGGCGTCCTCCGCCTCGCCGGTCGCGGCGTGCTGGACCTCGACGCCGACGTGCGCGCGCTCGTCCCGCTCGACGTGCACGGCCGGACCGGCCCGACCCTCCGGCAGCTGCTCGGTCACCGCGGCGGCGTCGTCGACCCGCCTGGCGCGTTCGAACCGGCCGCCGGCCGTGTCCCGCCGACCGCGGACGTCCTCGCGGGGACTACCGCGGCGCACGTCGGCCCGGTCCGGGTCACGGCCGAGCCCGGTTCCGGCTTCGTGTACTCCGACGCCGGCTACTGCGTCGTCGAGCGCGCCGTCGAGGTCGCGACCGGTGAATCGTTCGCCGATGTGCTGCACCGCGAGGTCGCCGCCCCGCTCGGGCTCGCGTCGACCGGCTTCTGGGCCGGGGAGGTGGCGGCCGAGGTCCGCGGCCCGCGCGCGGCGGTGGTCGCCCGCCTCGCCGGGTCGGCCGCTGCGGGTCACCACGCCGACGGCCGCCGGCTCGCCGGCATCCGGGCGCACTACGCCGGCCTCGCCGCCTCGGGCCTGTGGGCCTCGGCGGCGGACCTGGCCGTCCTGCTCGACGACGTCGGCCGGTCCCTCGACGGGCGGGGCGGGGTCCTGCTCGACGCCGACCAGGGAACCGCGCTCGTCCGGGACCCGGGCGGCCTCGGCGTCGGCCTCGGCGTCTTCCCGTTCGGGGCACCCGGGCGCCCGTGCGTCATGACCCAGGGGTGGGGTGTCGGGTCCCAGTGCCAGCTCCGGTGGTACCCGGCTGCGGGCGGTGCGGTGGCGGTGGTGGTCGCGGCGGACCCCGGGGTGGGGCAGGACGCGTCCGTCGTGGGGACGACGATCGCCGCGGTCGCGGACGGCCGCGGGTGGCGGTGACCCGGCGGCCGGGCCGCGGCCCGGTCCACTGACCCCGCGACCACAGCCCGGTCCACTGACCCCGCGACTGCGGCCCGGCCGACCGGCCGCCGAGGGACCGGACGGACCGGCCTCCGAAGGACCGGACAGACCGGCCCCGGAGGGACCGGACGGACCGGGGCAGCGGGCGACTAGACCAGCGCCGGCCGGCGGGCCGGCGCCGGACCTCCGGTGCTCGCGTGCCGGTGTCGCCAGCCGCCGGCCGCGTCGAGCACGTCGAGCGCGAGCGGCACCGACGCCGCCCGGGCGCCTCGGGGAGCCGACCTCCGCCCCGGACCCGGCAGAGCACCGTCGACCTCCCACGGGGCGCTCTCTGCGTCGCCCGACGCCCCGGCGAGCGCCTCCAGGTCCTCGTGCGTCCAGTGCACGCCGAGCGGTCCTTCGCCCGGACGGTCCGACGGCACGAACAGCAGCGCCGCGTCGCCGTGCGGGTCCGGCGCCGGGGGCAGGGCCACGAGCAGGTGCCGCGTCACCAGGTCGACGAGCGGGAGCGCCCCGCCCACGAACCGGTCCGCCAGCCGCGGTCGGTCGGCCGCCAGCCACAGCGCGGGTCCCCGCAGTCGCCGGACCAGGCGCAGCCCGTGCCGGTCCCCCACCACCACGTCCGGACGGGCCGCGGCGTGCGCGGACGCGACCTCGGCATCAGGCAGGTCGGGGCTGGCTGCTACCACGACCGCGCCGAGCCGGAGGCAGGCCGCGACCGTCGCGGACCGCGCCGGGCCCGGCTCAAGTACCAGCGACACCCGGTGGTTCGCCCGCACCCCCGCGGAGTGCAGAGCCGAGGCGAGCCGGATCGCACGGTCGGCGCGCACGCCCCCGGCGGTGGCGACGCTCCGACGGGTGGCGGGGCTCCCGGCGGTGGTGACGTTCCCGGCGGTGGTGACGTTCCCGGCGGTGGCGGGGCTCCGGGCGGAGGCGACGCTCCCGGCGGAGGCGAGGCTCCCGACGGTTGCGAGGCTTCCGGCGTGGTCGAGGCCACCCGCGGTGCCGACGCTGCCACGGGTGTTCACGCCCCGGTCGGCGCCGGCGTCCGGGTCGTCGGTCACGCCCCGGTCCCTGGAAGTCGCGGGCCCGGGTCGACGTGCGGGAGCCGCGGCGACGGTGCGGTCCGTGGGGTCGAGACCGGTCACGGTGCCTCCTCGAGCGCTCAGCCGGCAGGTCCGGCGACGTGCTCCCACCGTCCCCCGCCCGGGCACCTCGCGTCGTCATCCCCCGGGAGGGATCGCGCCTACAGCCGACGCGGTAGGTCCACGACCGCAGGAGGACGAACGCGCGCGAGAGGTCGGCCGGACGGCTGACCCCGAGGTGTTGACGGGCGGTCGGCAGATGGCGAGCGGGGTGGGTTCCGGGACGCGCGGGGGATCGCCTACGGCACCGACGTAGGCGGCCGGAGGCGGTCACCGGGTGCTGGCGCGGATCGGCCGGTGCTGTCGGGAACGGAGTGAAGCGCGAGGTGCGAGGCGGGACAGCCGCGTCACGGACTGGGCGAGCATTTCGTCGCTCAGAAAGGAGGTGGTGCGTCGTAGGGGTCGGCCGTGGCGTCGTAGATCTGCCCGGTGCCGGGACGGGTGAGGTATCGGTGCCCGGTCGGAGTGACCCACTCGAAGAGCCCGGGTTCGATCTGCCGCAGTCGGAAGCCGCCGTCGGTCTTGAGACGGTGGTGCCGGTGGCACAGGGGGCCCAGGTTGTCGGCGTCGGTTCCGCCCAGGGGCGCGTCGGGGTCGCCGCCGGGTCGCGGGTGGAACTCCTGGGTGTGGTCGAGCTCGCAGGCGCAGGCCGGGACCATGCACCCGGGTGCCGCGCAGGTCTTGTCCCGGATGCGGACGAGTTCTGCGAGGGCGGCGGGTGGTCGGTAGCGCTCGCGACCGACGTCCAGGACCCGATCGGTGACCGGGTCGGTGACGACCCGCCGCCAGACCCCGCCGATCGCCAGCGCCCTTGCCTGGACGGCGTCGATGGGTCCGTGGCCGTCGAGGTGCGCGGGCTGGTCGTCCAGCCCGAGGAGCGTGGATGCGGGGATGGTGATGCGGACCTCGGCGCCCGGACGACCCGAGCAGCGGAGGCAGCTGCGACGCGCCGTGGCGGGCGCGACGGTGCCGGTCGTCAGGGCGGGTGGTGTGGCTCCGCTCGATGGGTTCCGCGTGGTGGCGTTGGTGGTGGTGCCTGCTCCGGTCCCGCCGTCGGTCGAAACCCTGGCGTCGGCTGAGGCCCCAGCTCCGAGCTCGGCCCCGGTGTCGGTCGGGACCTCGGTCGGCGTGCGTGGCGCTCCACGCGCAGGGGCGGGGTCGCCCACACGGGGCTCGGGGTGCGTCGCCGTGTCGCCGAGCGGGGTGAGGGTGGCGATCGGGATCGGCTCGACCGGGCGCGTGAGCACCTCACCGTCCCGGTCGGTCATGGTCGCCCCGTTCCACGACCGTCGCGGCTCCGGCGGCACCGGCAGCCCCGGGGACAGACGGACCTCGAACGCCGGCCCGTCCGACTCCGGGACGTCCCCGACCACCAGGTCCCGCAGGCCGTCGGCGCGCAGCTGGTCCAGGGTGCGGTCGTCGCCGAGGGCCTTGGCGGTCTTCGCGGCGTGGGTCAGGACCCCGTCGACGCGCAGCGCGTCCGCGGCGTTGAGGACCAGCCACATCGAGGCCATCCCGTCCGGCTGGGGGCGCGGGTGGGAGACCTTCCGGGTGCAGCGGGCGCGTTCGCGTCGGGCGGCGGCGCCCTCGGGATCGACCAGGCGGATCTCGCGAGCCACGCGTTGGCGCAGCTGGGCCACGGAGCACTGGTGCGCGTCGGGCAGCACCGCGTCCTCCACCGCGTGCGCGACCTGGAACGGCAGGTCGGCCAGCAGCTCGGTGAGGACCTCGGCCTTGGCCGCGTCGAGATGCCCGACCTCCAGGGCCTCCCGGGTGGCACCGAGCATCCCGTCCAGGACCAGGGCCCGGTGCACGGTCTTCGTCGCGGTCACCCGGGGCCAGCCCAGCCGCATCGCGAGCTCGTCCCCTGCCACGCACGCCTGCGTCGGCGGGGCACCGGCCAGCGGGGACCAGTCCGGGCTCATCTCCTCACGCGCGGCGAGCACGGCGATCGCGTCGAGCGTCGCGGCGTGCTGGTAGGACTCCATGCGCGTGCGGGCGGCGATCACCTCGACCAGGACCTTCGAGGACAGCACGTCCAGGTCCAGACCCCGCAACCACGCCTCCAGCACCGGCCCCGGCTCGCAGGACCGGATCACCTCGACCTGCCGCTGCTCACCCGTGCGCGGCGCCCCACCGGCCACCACGACCGGGTCCGGGCCGAAGTCCGTCAGGCACGTCCCGTCCGCCCCGTAGACCGGCAGCACCACGGCGGCGACCGGGTCGCCATCCGGGTGTCCTTGCAGGTCAGATGCCATGGAACGACCCTACCGACGGCCACCGACACGACCCCGGCGGCCGACCCCCGCCTTGGGGACGACGCACGGCCACCCCACCTGTGGACGAGCCGGCGCCCGCACGACGCCCGCGCCCGAGCGCGCCACCGCCGCACCGAGCGGTCAACCGCGGGCCTCTCCGCCGACCGACCGCGGACCCCGCCCGCCCCCGGTCGCGCCCCGGAGCGCCCCGTCCGAGACTGGCGGAGGCGAGCCGCCCCGCGACCCGCCAGCAGCACCCGAGCAACGAGAGGACCGCGTCATGGGCCTGGACGACATCACCGAGAAGGCGAGCGACGCCGGCATCGAGAAGGCCGGGGACACCGCCGCGAAGAAGTCGGGCGGCGGGAACGCCGACAAGATCGACGACCTCGAGAAGAAGGCCGACGACAAGATCGGCAAGTAGCCCGCACGCGACGACGCCCGCACCTCCCCCCGGGGGTGCGGGCGTCGTCCTGCGTGGCGCGAGCCACGGCCTCGCGGGCGGTACCGGGCCCTCCTCCCGGCATCCGCCCCCGGCGGGTCAGCGACGCACGCGCTGGCGTGCGTCCCGGGCACGGGTGACCAGGTCGCCCAGGCCGACCACGACGATCACGGCCACGAGGCCCGCGACGACGATCCACACCTGCGGCGACATGACGTTGCTCCTCGTTCCGGCCCTGACGTGCTGACGGGTTCCATCCTGACAAGCCGACCCCGCCCGGCGGATCGGCCCTGCGCCGTATCTTCGGGTCCGACGTCGGGCGTACGGGATCCCCCTCGGGGTGCACGGCCTCCTCCTCGCGGCGGAGGCCGACCCCCGGTCGCCCTCGGGGTCGCACCCCGAGAGCCGCGGTCCCGAGCGCCCCTCAGAGCACGACGGCCGGCGGCTCCGCGACCGAGTAGTTGTGCCGGAACACGTCCTCCGGGTCGTACCGCCGCTTGAGCTCGCGCAGCCGCTCGAGGGTGGCGCCGGGGTACACGTCCGCCAGCCGTTCGGGGCGCGGGTCGGTCTCGAAGGAGAGGTACGTGCCGTCGAAGTGGTGCGCCATCGCGTCCCAGATCGCGTCGATCCGCCGCCGGCTGCTGCCCATGGCGACGATGCTGAAGTTCGCCGACCGGTGGGCGTAGGCGGTGGCGTCGGCGGGCACGTCGTGCACGGCTCCCCCGGCGGCCCGGATCTGGAAGAACGGCGTGGCTCCGCTGCGGACGAGCCGGGCGGCGTCGGCAGCGAGCTCCGGGGTGAGCTGCTCGGCCATGCCGGACCGCGTGACCGGCTCGCCGTCGGACGTGTGCCGCTGCGGGACGGAGACGACGGCCGGGTACGGAACGACCTGCACCTGCTGCTGGAGCAGCGGCGCGATCCGGGCGAACGGGTTCAGCCGCTCGATGATCGTCTCCGGGTCGTCGGAGTCGACCATCGCCATGACCTGCGCGGCGACGATCCCGCCGCGGGGCGGTCCCATGATGAGGAACGCCGTGGTGTCGCGCGGGGCGGCCTCCAGCGTGGCGCCGTAGTCGACGAGGAACTGCTCCGTGTCGGAGGCGTCGAAGACGAGCTGGGCGAAGCCCACGTCCCCGACCTCGTCGACCTCGAACTCGAAGGACGTGACGACGCCGAGATTCGCCCCGGCGCCGCGGACGCCCCAGAACAGGTCGGGGTTCTCGTCGTCGCTCGCCCGGACGACGGAGCCGTCGGCGAGGACGACCTCGGCGGCGCGCAGGTGGTCGAGCGTCAGGCCGTGCTCGCGCACCAGGAAGCCGATGCCGCCCGCGGTGGCGAGGCCGCCGACGCCGACGCCGCCGTAGTCGCCGGAGGTGAGGGCCCAGCCGTACGGGTGCAGCGCCGCGGCGACCTCACCCCAGCGCGCACCGGGCTGGATGCGGACCCGCCGGGTGGCGACGTCGAGGACCTCGATCGCGTTCATCCGCGACAGGTCCAGCACGACGCCGCCCTCGTTGGTCGACCGCCCGCTGATGCCGTGCCCGCCGCTGCGGATCGCGAGGGGGACGTCCTGGGCGCGGGCGTAGGCCAGGGCCTCGACCACCTCGGCGGTCCCGCCCGGCCGCAGCACGAGCCCGGGCCGGCCACCGCGCATGTAGGTGGACCGGACGGCCGCGTACCCGGCGTCACCGGGCTCGACGGCGGCGCCGGCGAGGGCGGCGGGGATCGCGTCGTAGTCGATGCTTGGTGCCCGGGCGGCGCGCACGGCGGCGCTCCGGAGGGTGCCGACCCGGGTGCCGCGGGACGCGCGGGCGGCGGCGACTCGGTCGCGCACGGTGGCGGCGACCGCGGCGAACGCCTCGAGCGCGGCCTCGTCGGCGACCCCGAGGACCAGCGTCCCCACGCCCGCCTCGAGCACGAGGGCGGCCAGGGCGCCCGCCACGTCGACGTCCGGCGCAGCCGCGCCCGGCACGCCCGCGTCCCGGGGAGACCCGTCCGGACCGGACCTGAGGCCGAGCGCCCCCGCGTCGAGCACGAGGCCGCGCCGGACCTCGCGCGGGTCCCGGCCCGCCGCCGCGAGCGCCGCGTCCAGGGCGGCCTGCTCGCCGAGCACGACGTCGAGCTGCGCCGCGGCACCCGCCGGCACCGGCAGCCACCACCCGTCGGCGACGCGCGCGGCCAGCGTCCGCGCGCCGGCGTCGGCGTCGGCGGCACCCGGCACGGCACCCAGCCAGAGGGCAAGGTTGTGCGCAGGCGCCGGACCGCGCTGCGCGCCGGCGACCCGGTGGTGCCGCCCCTCGTGCACGAACGGCCCCGGCTCGGCGGCGGCCCACATGCCCCGCAGGACGTCGACGCCCTCGGCGAGCGCGTCGAGCGCGTCGTCGGCGTCCGCACCGTCCGAGCCGGGCGCGAGCCCGGGCGTCACGCGCCCGCCCGCGAGGTGGTCCAGGCTCGCCACGGCGCGCGCGAGCACCGCCGGGGGCCGGTCGTCGAGCCGCAGGCCGCGGGTCGCCACGTCGACGCGCTCGGTGGCGCCCGCGACGGACGCGAGCACGGTCCACGCGTCGAGCGCGTCACCGTCCGGCGCGCCCGCGCCCTCCCGCGCTCCCGCACCGTCCCCGGCACGCGCACCGTTCCCGATGCTCGCGTCACTCCCGACGCTCGCGCCGGTCCCGGTACCCGCGCCGTCCGCCACGACCACCAGGTCCAGCCCCAGCTCCTCCGCGCGCCGTGCGAGCCGCCCCGGCGCACCGGGGTCGGCCGCGGACGGGACGAGCTCGACGCCGAGCTGCAGCGGGTGCCCGAGGTCGACGCCGCTCACGCCTGCTCCCCCGCCCCGACGGCCGCGGGGGCCACGCCGGCGGACCCGCCGCGCTCCGCGGCGACCAGCTCACGCACGGCCGGCGCGATCTCCTGGCCGAGGACGGTGAGCAGCGTCGGGTCGTCGCCGGTGGCGATGAAGGCGCTCATCCCGTGCTCGAGGGCGAGCACGGCGAGCTGCTCGACCCACTGCTCGGGCGGCCCGGACAGCAGGTCGGTGCTGCGTCGCGCGGTGAGCTGCCCGCCGACGTTGAGCAGCCGGCGCACGGCCCGCGGGTCGCGGCCCGCGGCGTGCGCGGCGTCGTCGATGCGCGCGTTCGCGTCGTCGAGGTCCTGGAGGCTGCGGAGGTAGCCGAGGGACGGGAGCCAGCCGTCCGCGTGCTCGCCGGTGAGCCGGAGCATCCGCGGCTTGTAGGCGCCGACCCAGATGCCGACCGGGTGGGCGGGCGCGGGGCCGCGCTTGGCGCCGGCGAGCGGCCAGTAGTCGCCCGGCAGGTCCACGCGGGCGCGCTCGCTGGTGTCCCAGAGGGTGCGGATGACGGTGATGGCCTCGCGCAGCGCGTCGACCCCCTGACCCGGCGTGAGGCGCCGGCCGCCCATGGCCTCGATCGCGTCCCAGAAGGCGCCGGAGCCGAGCCCGAGCTCGACGCGGCCGCCGGACAGCAGGTCCAGGCTGGCGACGGAGCGGGCTAGCACGGCGGGCGGCCGCAGCGGGAGGTTGGCGACGTTCGGCGCGAGGGTGATCCGCTCGGTGCGCGCCGCGACGTAGGACAGCAGGGTCCAGGTGTCGAGGAAGGACGGCTGGTACGGGTGGTCCTGGAAGGTGGCGAGGTCGAGCCCCGCCTGCTCGGAGAGCTGCGCGAGCCCGACGACGCGCTCGGGCGCCGCGTTGCTCGGCGTGATGAACGACCCGAACAACAGGTCGTGGCCGTAGTCCGTCATGTCCGCCTCGTCTCGATCCGCCGACGCACCCGTCGGCCAGCACGATCGTATGTCCAACAGATGATTGGCTCAACCACGGGCCCGGGCGTACGATTCCCCGCATGACGGCGACCGGCGAGCAGACGACGCACCCCGCCTCCGATCTCGGGTGGTCGCTCGGCGTGCTGCTCCGCGCCTACGAGCACGCGATGACGTCGGCGGTCGAGGCGGTGCCCCACGGGTTCCGCGGGTTCCTGGTGCTGCGCGAGGTGGTGCGCGGGGCGCACCCGAGCCAGGCCGCCCTGGCGGCGAGCCTCGGCATCGACCGCACGGTGATGACGTACCTGATCGACGACCTGGAGCGCGCCGGCCTGGTGGAGCGCCGGGTGGCCGAGGTCGACCGCCGGCAGCGCCGGGTGCACCCCACGGCGGACGCCGAGGCGCTGCTCGCGGAGCTGGAGCACCGGATGGCCGTCGCGGAGGACGCGGTGTTCGGCGCGCTCGACCCGGCGGACCGCGCCGCCGTCGGGCAGCTCCTGCGCCGCGCCGCATGCGGGTACCGCGAGACCGGCGACCCGTGCACGACGGTGGAGCACGCGCTCGGGCGCTGACCCGGGCGCAGGTCACCCACCACCGGCGTCAGCCCCGGCGCCCCTCGGCGTCCTCACACGCGGCGAGCAGGAGCTGCGCCGCCTCGCGCACCTGGGCCACCTGGCCGAGGTCGAGCCGCAACCCGTCGACCATCGCCGCCGGGATGCCGACGGCCCGCTCCCGCAGGGCGCGCCCGTCGTCCGTCAGGCGGATCGCGAGGGCCCGCTCGTCCGCGCCGTCGCGCGCCCGCTCGACCAGCCCGAGCGCCTCGAGCCGGCGGACCAGCGGCGACGTGGTGGCGGGCTCCAGGTGCAGCAGCGCCGCGAGCGCCTTGAGCGTGAGGTCGCCGTGCTGCCAGAGCGCGAGCATCGCGAGGTACTGCGGGTGCGTCAGCCCGAGCGGCTCGAGCAGCGGCCGGTAGAACGCCACGAGGGCGCGGGCGGCGGCGGACATCGCGAGGCACACCTGCGCCTCGACGGCGAGCGGGTCACCGGCGGCGGGGTCGGCGACGGACGCAGCCGCCCCGGACGCCGCCGGGTCCGATGGAGCCGGCCCGGGCGCAGGGACGGCGGTCGGGGGTCGGGTCACGCCCTCGATGCTAGCGCGGATGATTCGTGCGCATATGATGAGGGCACTCAGCACCGGACGGGACGAGGCGGCGGGCATGGGCAGGATCGGCAGGGCGAACGACAGGCGCGAGGCGGCGCTGCTCAGCGTGTTCGGGCCGGCCCAGGTCGGCGACCCCCTGGCCCCGGACCGCGAGGTCGCCGAGGCCGACCGCGAGCGCGACCAGGCGCTGCGCACCGAGTTCGTCCGAGTGGTCGGAGCGGACGGCCGGTCGTACCTGGTCGAGCGCCCGGTCGAGGACTGACTCCAGCCCCCCCGCGGCACAGCCCCCGCGCACACGACGCCCCCGCGACCGAGCCGGCCGCGGGGGCGTCGTCCGTAGGGGGACGCGCCTCAGCGCGCCCCGGCCCGCCGCCACGCGAGCACGGCGACGACGAGGGCACCGACGCCGGCCGCGAGACCGAGCCCGCCGAGCACGACGGGCAGCGCCCCGGTGTCGTCCGCCGACGAGCCGGAGCCGGCGCCCCCCGCCCCGGCCTCGTCGCCCGCCCCGGCGTCCTCGACCCCGGCACCCGACGCGTCCGCCGCGCCGTGCCCGTGGCCGTCCGCCGCCGCCTCGGTCGTCGTGAAGGTCGGCGCCGGGCTGTCCGGCTCCTCGTCGCCCTCGGCGACCTGGTCCCAGTCGACGACCTCGCCGTCGGCGTACTCCTGGTGCGCGGGCAGGACGAGCTCGGTGCCGGCTGCGGGCAGCGGGCCGACGGAGATCGCGAACTGCTGGAACTCGCCGTCGCCGATGCCGGCACCGTCGGCGGTCCAGGTGACGTGCAGCGGCGCCTGGGTGAGCGTGGCGCCGTCGACCTCGACCGGCTCGGGCAGGGTGCCGCGCTCGACGGTGGCGGTCCACCCGGGCACGGGCTGCGTCGAGACCGACGTCAGGGGCGTGTCCGTCGGCAGGTCGACGGTCACCCGGGTCGTCGCGGACGTCGGCGACTCGTTGGGGACCCGGAAGGTGAGGACGGTCCAGCCGCCGGCGGCGGTGGTCTCGGGGATGACGCGGACGTGCGCGGACGCCGCGGCGGCGGAGCCGAGGACGAGGGCGGCGGCCAGGGCGGGGCCGGCGGCGAGGCGCACGAGGACGCGGGGGGATGCGGACACGGTGGGTTCTCCTGGGGACGGCGTGACGCGCGCCGCCGGGCCGCCGCACGGGGCGGCGGCGGGGCGCGCGGGGACGGCGTGACCCGGCACCCCCGCCGCGCAGGGCGGGCTGGGGCTCAGGCCACGCAGGGGCAGAGCGCCCCGGGAGGGCCGCGCCGCGCGACACCACCGCGCAGGGCCGGCACCGGGCGCGGCG